>JAHDGO010000454.1 GCA_020627605.1 Yoonia sp. | reverse complement strand
ATCAGGTTGCCGGAACTCCTTTATGAAGAGGCGGTCGAGGTGACCGAACGCCTCGACGCCCAAGGCAAACGTGTTTTGCCGCTTGATTTGGATGAGACACGTCAAAATCTGCAGAGGGCATTCGACCGGGGCTATCGCTCTGTCGCTGTGGCCTTGATGCACAGCTACCGCTTTCCCGATCATGAACGGCAGGTTGGTGTTTTGGCTGCAGAGATTGGTTTCACGCAAATCTCGCTTAGTCATCAGGTCAGCCCACTGATCAAGCTGGTGGGGCGTGGCGATACCGCCGTGGTTGACGCTTATCTGTCACCCATCCTTGGGCATTACGTTGATCAGGTGGCCGATGCATTGGGCGCCGGACAGGGTGGGTGTGAACAGCTGATGTTCATGCAATCCAATGGCGGGCTGACCGACGCCAGACTGTTTCACGGCCGCGACGCTATTCTGTCGGGTCCTGCCGGGGGCGTCGTTGGGATGGTTCGCACGGCACAGACACTGGGCCTGACAAAGCTGATTGGTTTCGACATGGGCGGGACCTCGACCGACGTGTGCCATTTTGCGGGGGAATACGAACGATCGTTTGAAACCGAGGTTGCAGGCGTGAGAATGCGCGCGCCGATGATGTCGATCCACACCGTTGCAGCGGGCGGTGGCTCTATCCTGTCCTATCGCGAAGGTCGCATGCAGGTCGGTCCTGAAAGCGCCGGGGCCAATCCCGGCCCGGCCGCCTATCGGCGCGGGGGGCCTTTGACGGCGACAGACTGCAATGTGCTGCTCGGCAAATTGCAGCCCGATCAGTTTCCAGCGGTGTTCGGCCCCAACGGCGACCTGCCCCTTGATGCAGAGATCGTGCGCAGCAGGTTTGCAGAATTGGCGGCAGAGATTGGCGGTGACAGGACGGTTGAACAATTGGCAGAGGGTTTTTTGCGGATCGCCGTAGAAAACATGGCCAATGCCATCAAACAGATAAGCGTCCAGCGCGGCTATGACGTGACGAAATACACCATGAACTGCTTTGGCGGCGCGGGCGGGCAGCATGCCTGTCTGGTGGCCGATGCCTTGGGCATGGAAAGCATCTTTATCCACCCTTATGCAGGGGTGCTTTCGGCGTTTGGCATGGGGCTGGCCGATGTGCGGGCCATGCGTGAACATCAGTTTGAACGCGATCTCAATGACCCCGGCGCGGCCGAAATTCTGGATGATCTGGCGACAGCCGCAACCGCCGAGATTGTGGCGCAAGGGATCGCCTTGGATGATATCACGGTCTCGCGCAGCGCACATATCCGTCCAGCTGACGCCCAGCGCAGTCTGGCCGTCCCCTTTGATAAGCCAGAACGGATGCAGGCCACCTTTCTGACCGCGCATCAGCAAAGGTTTGGCTTTTTGCCGCAGACCGACGATCTGATCATCGAAATGCTGGTGGTCGAGGCGGCTGGTAAAACCGGCGAAACCGTCACCCTGCCGGACCCTGTGGCCCAACCGGCAGAACCGGCCACGGCCCGCATCTATGTCAATGACATGTGGCGGGACGTGCCGCTTGTCGACAGGTCGACGCTGGCGGTGGGTGACACCCTTGCAGGCCCTGCGATCCTGACAGAACCGACCGGCACCAACATGATCGAAGATGGCTGGGCGGCAAGCTGTGAGGCAGGCGGCAATCTGATCCTGCGGCGCACGGCGCCATTGGCGCGGGCAGAGGCGATAGGCACCTCTGTCGATCCGGTCATGCTTGAGGTGTTCAACAACCTCTTCATGTCGATTGCCGAACAGATGGGCGCAACGCTCGCCAACACCGCCTACTCGGTCAACATTAAAGAACGCTAT
>JAHDGO010000015.1 GCA_020627605.1 Yoonia sp. | reverse complement strand
GGAGCCTTTGGCGATGTATGTCTTAAGTTCAGATGCTGTACGTACAGCGCGTCAGTCAGCAGCAAGTACCGGATAAGGTCCGGGACCGAGCAGCGGTCAGACCCTGAGGGCCGGGATGATCTGCTTTTTCCGGCTCATGATGCCGGGCAGGACCACGGTGTCACCATCGACCTTGGCATCGAATGACTTTTCCGCGACCGTTTTGGTCAGATCGTTGGGGACCAGCAGCGTCGCTTCCTCGTTCAGGATATCCACGACAAACAGCAGCACCTGATCGACGCCGTCCTCTTTGGCCACGTCAGGCATCGCCTTGACCAGCGCATCCTTGCGGTCAAGCACAGCCTTGGGCGAGGTCGTTTCCAGCACCGAGACGCGGAATTTCTTGCCGCCAACGGCGTATTCCTTGCTGTCCATGCGCAAGAGCTCTGCTTCTGAGAAGGCAGAGACATCGGATTTCGCGGCGAACATCTCGCCTGCGTATTCTTCGATATTGACCTTCAGTTCCTTGGCGAGCTTTTCGGCAAGGTCCTTGTCCATCGCCGTGGTGGTGGGTGAACGGAAGGCGAGCGTGTCCGACAGGATGCAGGACAGCATCAGCCCCTTGATGCTTTTCGGCATTTTCTTGGCGGTGGCCCCCATCATCTGATGCATGATCGTGGCCGTGCAGGCCAGCGGGCGGATGGTGATGTTGATGGGGTTTTTGGTTTCCAGACCGCCGGCCAGTTTGTGGTGGTCAATGATCGCCAGCACATCGGCGTTGTTGATATTGGCGGGCAGCTCCGCGGGGTTGTTGGTGTCCACGATCACGCAGGACTGGTCGTCTTTCACGTCGTCGATCACCTCTGGCAGATCGACCCCCCATTCCTTGGCGACAAATGTGGCCTCTGTATTTGGCGTGCCAAGCAGGGCGGCCTTGGCGTCGATGCCGGTTTCATTCAGGAACCACTCCCAGATCAGGGGCGATCCGGTGCTGTCGGTGTCGGGGGATTTATGGCCAAAGATCAGGGTTGTCATGAGGTCGCCTTCGCTGTGTCAGGATTTGTTGGGTATATAGGGCCGTGCGCGGGGGGTGTCACCCCGCCTGTTGTCGGTCACAGCCGGGCGGATTTGACCAAGGGCGGCGTGGCCGCTAGAATTGACGCATTCTTTAGGAGGACGCTGACAATGGACAAGATGGTTTAACCGCCCGCCCTGATCTGACGTTTCCCACCTGAAGGAGCATCCTGACAATGGACCGTTCGCAATAACGCCGCTTTGGCGATCCATCGGCCGTTTGGCCAAGATTTCATTGCAGACGAGAGGTGCATTCATGCCCCGAAAAACACCAAAACCCCGCAAGGCGGGTCGCACACCTGTGACCAATCCGAAACCGCGCCGCGCGATGCGGCCAGAGACCGCGCCGCCTGCGCCGTCAGGCCTACGGCGCGACAAACGGTTTGACCGCCGCCCGCCGAGGTTTCCCGGCCGCTTGGGCGGCAGATAACCCTTTGGTCCCGCCGTATCCGGTGCGGCGGGGCTTGCATGGCGTGGCCGGATCACGTCTGCTGGCGCCATGGTCAAGGAAGCCGATCTTTATCCCCCCGTGAAAGCCTATCTGCAACGCCAAGGCTATGACGTGAAGGGAGAGGTGGGGGCCGCCGATGTGGTCGGTCGCCGCGGCGATGATCTGGTCATCGTTGAGCTGAAGACGGGGTTTTCGCTGGCCCTGTTTCATCAGGGTGTCGACCGGCTGGCGGTCACCGATCACGTTTATCTGGCGGTGCCAGCTGGCGGCAAGACAAAGGCGCTGAAGGCGAATGTGAAGCTCGCCCGACGCGCCGGTCTTGGTGTGCTGACCGTGCGGTTGCGCGATGGTCTGGTCGAGGTGCTGGCCGACCCCGGCCCCTATGCCGCACGCCAATCGAAAAAGAAAAAGACACGGCTGCTGCGCGCCTTTGACAGGTTGCGGGGGGATCCCAATGCGGGCGGCGCGACCCGCCATGGCCTTGTCACCGGCTACCGGCAGGATGCGCTGGCCTGCGCACGGTTTCTGGCGGTGCATGGCCCGTCCAAAGGGGCCAAGGTCAAGGACTGGGCAGAGGTTCCGCAGGCCACCCGGATCATGGCCGATGATCACTATGGCTGGTTCGTGCGGGTCTCTCGCGGGGTCTATGATCTGACAGATGCCGGGCGCAAGGGATTGGCCGACTACGGCGACGTTTGACGCGCCCAGATGGTCAGATCACCTGTTGTGGTCCATCCCGCAGCGCGGGCTTGGGTCAGAGCCTCGCCCCGTTCATACCCCACCAGCGGTTTGCCATTACCGAAGCCAGCGCAGAGCGTGGTCGCCGCAGGAAAGGCGTCTGAACCAAAGAGATTGGACAGGCCCACACAGCCCGTCGACCGATTGGCGATGAAGCCTGCATCAAAGCCATCACCAGCCTTGCGCCCGAAGACGCGGACGTCGTCGCGCTGCAGGATGGTCGGGGGAAATTGCGGTTTAGTGGTGGGGGAGGTGGTTGACCATGCGGCCTCCCACTTGGCCAAAGCATCTGCGGATGTGATCCGCTGCCAGTCCGTGGCCGTTGCGGCGGCGTTGCCGTCGTGACAGATCCAACTGGCATCGAATAGTTTGGCAAGTCCAAGCCCTGTCAGATCGTGCTGCCCGCTCGCGTCTTTGACGGCGAAACCGGGCTTATCCAACGCTGGGGCGATCAGGTCTGCGATTTCCGCGCCCGGCATGGCCACGGCCCAGCCGTGATAGGCGGGCGGCGGGTCGATGGCGCGAAATCCGTTGGCGTCGCGTTTATAGCGCAAGCCGTGGACCTCCCACATCATCGCGTACCAGTCGACATTGTTGGCGGCCGCCAGTCTGGCCCGCCCAATGGACATGCCTAGTAATCACGCTGGAAGAACACGCCGAGGCTGGTTTCGCCGTCTTGATCGACGCTGCCCTTGGCGGTGATCTCATTCGTGATGTCGAGGTTCAGGTTGATCTCTGTCTCACCTTCGCTGGTGACAGTGACGTCGGTATAGACGTTGTCTGACAGATATTTGCCTGCGCGCACGGCGGCGTTGCCTTCGTCATCGGTGGTGACGTCGAAATCATCCAGACCGATGTTGGACCGCAGCCGGTCCAACGCCCCGCCACCGCGCCCGGCCAGCGTGCTGACGGCGGCGGCCAGTTGTACGGCCTGCAGCGGGCTGATGCTGGACAGGTCACGGCCAAAGATCAGCTGGGCCAGCACCTCATCCTGGGGCAGTTCCGGCACGGATTCAAAACGGACCTCGGGGCTGCCTGCCGGGCCTTCCACGATGATGCTGATCAATGTGCCGTTTTCGGTTTCCGTGTTCGCCACAAGCCGGATGAAGGGAGCGAAATCCCCCTGCAGCGAGGCAACGCCTTCGCTAAGCTCAAACCGCTGTTGCAGGATGTCGATCCGCCCTCTGATCAGCGAGAAGCGCCCGACTGGGATCACGTTGTCAGTGGTGCCGCCGATGGTCAGGCTGCCGCCCAGTTCCGCATCAAGGCCACGGCCACGGATAAAGATGCGCGATGGTGCGTTGATCACGATATCGAGCGGAAAGGCCGGGCCACCGCCGCCGGATGCGCCACCATCGTCCGCGTCGCGCCCGGTTGTTGTCAGCCCAGCCCGGTTCAGCGTGCGGCGCACGGCTGCTGGCGCGCCGATATGGGTGACCTCTGGCAGTTCGCCCAGGGTGCTGATGGACGACGATGGCACCTGAATATCGGTCTGGCCCAGTTCCAGCCGCCCCGCGATCCGCGCACCGCCCTGCAACGGGCCATTCAGCGTGATGTTTCCGGTGACTTCGGTCGCGTAAAGGTCCGGGTCCTGCACCACCAGTTGATTGATCGCCACGGTGATATCGGCCTGATTGGTGCCGGTCAGGGCGACGGGGCCGGTCACGGTGATCCGCCCGCCGCCTTCGACGCGGGTGCGCAGGTCAATCTGCGCGCGCCCGCTGTTCAGCCCGATCTGCCCGGTGATATCGGTCAGCGCCGTCGCCAGTGTTGGCGCTGCCAGCCGCCCGTTGGCGAAAGTGACCTGTCCGCTGACCGCCTCGACCGATGGTTGGCCGTCGATGTTGAGGTCAAAGTTTGCTGTCCCGCTTAGCCTGCGCGGATCAATCGCGGTATTGGCCAGTGCCAGTGGGGCGCTGCCGTCGATATCCATGTCCAGCGTGCCATCGGCACGGTAGTCGCCGACAATGCGCGCCGCCAGCCCGCCGGGGCCGGTGGCATTGGCGTCAACGCCCCAGTTGCCAGCCTCATCAAGTGAGGCCGCACCGGTTGCCCGCACGGGGCCGCTGATCTGGTCGGTAAACAGGCCGACATTGCGCAGACTGGCGTTGAACCGCCCTTGCCCCTGTCCGGCGGCCCCGTTCAGGGCAGCCACGATGGACACTTCGCGGGTGGACACCTCTAACGTGCGTAGCGACAGCACCTCGTCTGCCAGCCCGATGTTGGCGTTGATGCGCCCGGTGCCGGCCAGCAATTGGTCAACGGTCGGGTTGCCGATGCCAAGGTCATCGCTGCGCAGGTTGATCTGGGCGTCAAAGCGGCTGAGGTCCGGTAGCAGGGTGCCGCTGGCGGTCAGGTCAATGGCGCCGGTGATGGGTTGTCCTGCCAGTCCGGCATAGGTCGCAAGGCTGTCGACCTGCGCCGACAGATCGCCGCCGATCGCGTAGTCCGCTGCCGCCGGGGCCACGGTGCCGTCAAAGGTGACATCTGTGCCGGGGCCTGTCAGTTGCAGGCGGGTCTGTGTGACCGCATCCGGCAAGGGGTCGGCTGTCAGGGTCAGCTGGATCGGGCCGGTCAGGCTGGGGTCCAGCAGGGCGGCGTCATTGATACGAAAGCTGATATCGCCCTCTTGCGCGCCTGCAAGGTCAATTGCTGCCTCGCCCACCAGCCGCATTTGCGGGGTGCTGACAAGCAGATCGGAGAGGCTGAAACTGTCTGTCCCGGTGCGGGCCACGGCAGCATTGATCACCCCGTCACCGGCCAGCAGGGGGTCAATCCGCGCCTCGCCCGTCACCAGATCGCGGGTTGTGCCGGAGATATCAGCATCAAAGCGCATTGCGTCGCTGAGCAGGACACCCCGCAGCGTCACGTCGGCCGCGCCTGAAATCGGGCGCCCGGCCAGCGCGGCATAGCGGCTGAGGTCGCTGACAGCGGCATCGACGGTCGCGTTGATCGTCTGGCCGTTCTCGGCAGGGTTCACGCTGCCTGCGGTGGTGAAGCTTGTGGCGGGTCCAGTGCCATCAAGTGCAAAGGTGATTGTCCCATCGCCACCCTGGCTGACGTCACCGGTGACCGTGGCCGGGCCGGTCAGCCCGTCCACGACCAAAGCCAGATCACGCAGGCTGGCGTCGATTTGCGCCTCCGCGCCTTCATTGGTCGCCTCTGCCATGGCGCGCAGATTGGCGGCATCGGTGCGGATGGTCAGATTTTCGAGCCGCGTCCCGGCAGTGTCGCGCACGGCGGTGGCGGCGATTGTGCCTGTGCCTGCAAGCACGCGATCCGCCTCTGCAATGCCCACGGACAGATCGTTCGTCTCACCGGTCACGACGATGTTGAAAAGGCCGTCAAGCGGGGTCGCGTTAATGTCAGCAGTGACCTCTGCCCCGCCGCCAAGATCCTGCCCGGCGAGCGTGGAAAACCGTGCCAGCCCCGTGATGGCCGCATCAATGGTGGCCTCTGTCTGAAAACCGCTGTCGGGCCCTGCGATTGTCGCACTCGCCAGCACATCCAGCCCGGCCCCTGTCAGGCTCAGCTTGCTGATCTCTGTGACGTCGCCCTCGGTGCGGCGGGCCACAAACTGCCCGCCGATGGTGTCGCCAAAGGCCTCTGCCGCGCCAGCGTCATCAAGGCGCAGGCCCGATGCGGCATAGTCCAGCGTTGCCGTGACCGCGCCGACAGCGTCTTCTTCGCCGGGACGCAGGATACCGCCGCCCGTCAGGCTGACCTCGTCGATGGCCAGACCGGGGCGGGTCAGCCCGTCAATGGCGATATCGGCGCGCCAATCCTCTGACGTGGCCGCGTCGTAGGCGATGGTCAGGGTCATGCCATCGACAAAGGTCTTTGGCCCCGTCAGCGGCAACAACACCGGGTCGCCATCGGCAGAGGTGATACCGCCCTGCAGATCAATCAGCGATGGCCAGCCCTGCCGCCCGATACGGATTGCGCCATCAAGGGCCACGCGCCCGGCATCAAGCGCGATGGAGGGGATATCGATGCGTCCGTCACTGGTTTGCACAACCTCTGCCGCGAGCGTGGCGTCTGTGCCGAAAAAGCCCTGATACTCTGGCGCGAAAAGCGGCGAGACATCGCCACCCACGTCCAGGGTGATCCGCGTTTCACCGGCCTCTTCGCGCAGGGTGAAATCGCCGGACAGCCGGTCCTGCCCATCGGTGGCGATATCAATCGTTGCGGCGTAATCGTCGATGGGGGCATCGCCCTGCACCGACAGCCGTACGGATGGCCGCCCCGGCAGATCAAGCAGGCGTGCGGCGATCCCGTCGGCCCCTTCTTCGAGGTTCAAAAGCAGGTCCAGCACGCGGGTTTCATTGGCGTAGGCGCCTTCGATCTCGAACACGCCGGTCTTTTCGCCCAGCCGGGTGGCGACGATATTGGCCGCACCCTCACCGTCCGCCAGACTGGCGGACCCAACCAATCCGACAGAGATCGGCTCTCCCAGGAACGCCTCGCCCAGTGAGATTTCAGCGATGCTCAGCTGATCCAGCGTGACGCTGACCGGCAGTTCCGGCAGGGAGAACGGTGTGGCCTCTGCCGCTGGTCCGGTGTCTTCGGACACTGGCGGGCGGGCGATCAGGATGCGCTGCGCGCTAAGCTCCTGCACGTCGATGGCCCCGCGCAACAGCGCGCTGCGGTTCCAGTCCAGCACGACGTCTTCCAGCGTCAGCCAGACACCTTCGGCATCCGAAATCGTCAGACTCTGGATGGACGCCGCAGAGCTGAGCGCGCCCTCAAACCCCTGAATATTCACCTCGCGGCTGACGCCGGAAAGGTTTTCCTCGATCAGGTTCGTCAGATAACCCTTGTCTTCTTCCTCTTGCGCGGATTGCGCCAGCGCGAGTGCGGGAAGGGCGGCAACCGTGCAGGTGATGAAAAACTGTCTCAAAACGCTTGTCCGATCCCGATGTATACCTGCAGGTCCTCGGCCACGTCATCACCACTGGCCTGTGTGCCAAGATCCAGCCGGATCGGCCCGATGCCGGTGTTGTAGCGCAGGCCGACCCCGGCCCCGGCGTGCCAGTCACCGTCTTCGCCCGGCGTTGAGGTCGCGCCGACATAGCCCACGTCATAAAAGCCCACGAGCGCGATGTTTTCGCGCACCGTCACCCGTGCCTCAAGCTGCGCGCCGACGAATGACGCGCCCCCGGTGGTGCGCCCGTCCATATCAATGCCGAGGCTTTGGTAGGGTTGCCCGCGCACGGTGCCGCCGCCGCCGGAATAGAACAGGAAATCGGCGGGTGCTTCGGTCAGGCTGGCCCCGGCGAGGCTGCCAAACTGCCCGCGGGCGGCGAAGGTCACACCGTCCTCGGCCCCGAAGGACAGATAGCCGCGCGCATCGCCATAAAGCCGCGCCCCGGCGATATCGCCATCAACGCTGATAAATGGCGTCGTGTTCACATCCAGAAAATAGCCCTGCGTGGCACTGGCCGGATCGTTGCGTCGGTCCAGCGTCGCATCAAGTGGCAGCGTCAGCAGCGTGTAGGACCGGGTGTCAAATGCGGTTTCCTCGCGGGCGCGCAGCAGGCCGACACCGGCGCGCACGGTCAGATCATCGCTGAGCACGCGGGAAAAGCCGGTTTCGACCGCGATCTTGTCAATCAGGAACTCAGGCTCGTCCTCACGGGAAATCTGGCCCGTCAGGAAATATTCTGTGTCGGGGCCAAAGGTGGCGGGGCGGGTGAATGTCCCGCCAAGGCGGTAGTCGACACCGCCGGTTTCGCCGGTGATGCCAGAGACCTCACCCTCGACCCGCAGGCGTTCGGCGCCGCCCAGCAGATTGCGGTGCAGCCAGAAGCTGGACAGCGTCAGACCCTCGATCGACGACACCTCGACCCCGAAACCAAAGCGGCGCGGCTTGGCGTCCGACAGTTGCGCGCGGATCGGCAGGGTGTTGTCGGGACCAATGGTGTCACTTTCGGTCAGTGCCACACTTTCAAAGGTGCCCGTGCGGCGCAGGCGGCGGGCGGCTGCTTCGACCTCTGCCGGCGAAAAGACTGCACCTGTGGGCAGGCCCGCAATCTGGCGGATACGTGCGTCGCTGACATCGTCGCTGCCTGACACAACCAGCGGGCCAAAGCGCAGGCGCGGACCGGTATTCAGCCCGATATCGACATTCAGCTGATTGGCGCTGTGGCGGGCGGTGATCGACTGGCTGGCAACGGCGGCCTTGGCAAAGCCGATATCGCGCCAGGCGCTGATGCTGCTGTCCACGGCCCCTGATATCTGGTCAGAGCGGGCGGTTTCGCCGGTGGCAAAGCTGTCCGGCAGGGTCGATTGCGGGGCCTGCGGGGTGATTGCGACGCGGCCAAAGGTGAACTGCGGGCCGGGGTCGATGGCGATCACCACCTCGCGGATACTGCGCGGCGCGGCAAGCGGGGCGATATTTGCGGCCTCTGTCCCGTCGACGGTGATCGACACGGTGCCGGAATAATAGCCCGCACTGTAAAGCGCCGTCAGCAGACGGCGATAATCGGCACGGGCGGCGGCGATATAATCCTGCGGGCTGGCGTCATCTTCCAGCGCGCGCAAAAGCGAGGCGGCGTTCAGTTCATCCCGCGCCTCTTGCGCAACCAGCCGCACCTCTTGCGCCTGCACGGGCAGAGCGACCAGCGCCAGTAGCATCGTCAATCGCTTAAACATCTTGGCCGACCACCCCTTTACCCCGTCAAACGCATCGCGCCAGAGACTGTTCCCTCGTGTCTACCGACCTCGGCAAAAAATGACCACTCACATCCCTGTTTGGGTCGTTTTCCGCTATCGCGCGCACATTGTTTGCAGATAATGTAGCGGCGATGAAAGATCTTGCCACACCAGCGCAGTTTCCGCTGCGCCCGCCCGAAACTGTCATGCGCTTGCGGCGGATGGGGGCGGCCTTTCCGACGCGGTTGTCGTTCCTGCGGACATTGATGCGCGCCCTGGCTGCTGACAACGTGCAGGTCACGCGCCCTGTGTGGGAGATGGACGCCAAGGGCTTTGGTCATGCGGTCTATCAACTGCGCTTTGGCGGGTATGATTATGCCCTGGTCGCCGTGTCCAACGATCTGCCGCCAGAAGCGCGCACCGACCGGGTGATCGCCAGCGCTTGGGACACGGCCTATGTGCTTTATGACGGCGTGCCTGACGTCGCAGAGATCGCGCGCATTGTCGCCAGCGCGCCCAAGCAAGAGGCCGCCAGGTTCAGCCCGCGCGATCTGGTCCTTAGCCGGGCCAACAAGTCAGTGCGCCTGTTTGATCATGTGGTTTCAGCCCTGAAAGCCGGCCAGCAGCCTGACGCGCAAAAGCTGCGCGAGACCGGCTATCTGATGCGCACGACAGCTGTCTATGGCAACGGCAAGTTTGGTATTTCCGATCGCGCGCGCATCGCTGACCGGCCCGGCATGGGCGGCCCTTTCATGGCCGAAATGCTGACGGTCTGGCTGATCCGGGGTTTTACCCATGATCTGGCCGAACATGTGGGTGGTGCGCCCTTGTCGCGCGCGGCCAAGCGGCACCTGGGGATCGGCAATTCCACCGGATTGGGCATGGCGCCGTTTCTGGTCAACCATCCGCTGTTGCTGGATGCATGGATGCAGGTGCGCGAGACTGCCATCGCAAGGGTGCGCGCGCTGCCGCAGCTGGACGCTGACCAAATTGCAAAAATTTACGACCTGACCGCACGCGCCGCCCAGCATCTGGCGGAATGGCAGGTGCCTGACCCGATCGCCGCGGGGCGCATTGATGTGCTGCGCCGCGAATGGCCGGAATTCGCCGCAACCCTGACGCCAGAGGCGCTGGCCGCGCCGACGCCGATTGATCACATCCTGAATGACAGCGTGCGCTGGTCCGTGGATACGCAAGAGCTGATCGCGGCGCTGGTGCTGGAACCCTTTGGTGATCTGATCGACGGGCTGACCGATTGCATGGCAACCCCGTTTCAGCCGCAGATCGACCCCGCGATGGGGTGTGACGCGCTGACCGCGCTGATCGCCAGCGACTGGGACTGGGCCTGTGATGTCGACTATGCCGCAAAGGACGCCTGTGCGCAGTTCTGGTATGTGTCAGAAGAAAAACTGGAGCCGCGTCTGGGCAATCGCCATGCCGAACCGGGGGCAGAGGTGGAAAGCCCGCTGGATATTGCCAGACAGGTCAAGGCACTCGCCACTGACCTGCCGGATGATCCAACGCCGGTGGGCCGCTTTCTGGTCGCGCATCCGGCCCATCGGGGTGCGGTGCGCCGCGTGCAGACGCTGGCCCGCCACGCCTATGCTGAAATCCGCGACAATCTGATTGCCGCCGACTGTCTGCCGATCGATATCCTGCGGTGCAAGCTGGCCTATTTTGGCGCGGCCAAGTTTGACCCCAAGTCGGACCGCTGGACCCGCATCACGCTGGCGCAGGGGGCCCCGCTTTTCGACGAATTGTCTGACGCCGATGATTGGTGGTTGCCGGTGGCGAGCATCTGATGTGGGCGCAGGCAGAGTTGCGTGCGATGGTCACCAAAGCCGCGCGCGGCGCGGGCTTTGCCGTGGGTCAGGCAGAGGATGTCTCACGCGTTGCGGTCTATCTGCTGGCCAGCGGCGGTGACAGTGGCCTGATCACCGCAGCGCTGCGGGCCCCCCGTGTGGGTGTTGAGGTTGACTGGGGCCATGAGGTGATCCACGTCAAGCGTGGCCCCGCGATCCTGATCGGGCCGATGGTCTGCGATGCCTTTGCGCTTGGCTGCATGCGTGCTGAATTGGCAGATCCCGCACAGGCCCCACTGATCTGCGCCTATCTGGCACAGGCCGGTGTCGCCACCCAGGTTGATGGCGCCGTGATTGTCGAGGCAGATGGCGCACCGGACGCTGCAAAGCCCGGCCCGGTTGATGTACCGGCAGGTGATTGGGCCGTCTGGGAAACGCTGGCCGCAAAGACCTATGTGCCGGAAACCGAAGCCTCGCGTCTTGCGGGTGCGGGCGCTGGCCTGACCGATAACGACTAGGCTTGCGGCAGCAGGATGCGTGCCAAGGCCCCGGCCATCACATTGGCGCTGTCCAGCATGTCATCCACGCCCACATATTCGTCGGGCTTATGCGCCAGTTCCAGAATGCCGGGCCCATAGGCAATGCAATTCTTCAGCTTGCCGATCCGATCAATGTGCTTTTGATCATAGGTGCCGGGGGAGGCCACGAATTCGGCCGGTTTGCCGAGGTGGCGTTCGATTTCAGCCGCAACGGTCTGCACGACGGGCGCATTGCGGTCCGTCATGCTGGGCAGAACCACGTTGATTTCGCGCAAATCGTAGTCGAACCGGTGGCGGTCGCGTTTCAGCCCCTCCAGCAGGTCGCGCACCTCGCCCCGCACGGCGTCTACATGCTCTTCTGCCAGAAACCGCCTGTCGATCACGATGCGGCAACTGTCCGGCACGCAATGCGCTGGCAGGCCGGTGTAATCGACGGGCTGCTCAGGCTGGCCACCGTGGATGGAGTTGATGTTCATCGTTGATGACCGCGCGCCTTCAGGCACCACGGGCATGTCCGTCGTGCGTGCCGCCATGGCGGGGTAAAGCGTTTCCTCAAACGCGGTCAGCACCGCCCCCATGTGGCGCACCGCGCAATCGCCGAGAAACGGCATGGAGCCATGGGCGATTTCGCCAAACGTCTCAATCTCGGCCCACCAGCCGCCGCGATGGCCAAGGCAGACGCGGTCCTTGTTCAGCGGTTCGGGGATGATGACGTGTTGCACGCGGACGGGGTCGAAATAGCCCTGTTCGGCCAGATAGGCGACGCCGCCATACCCCCCCGATTCTTCATCCGCCGTGCCGCTGATCTCGATCGCGCCGTGATAATCGGGGTGGGTGGCGATAAACGCCTCTGCCGCGATGATCGAGGCCGCGAGCCCGCCTTTCATGTCGCAGGCTCCGCGCCCGTAGATCTTGCCGTCTGCCAGTTGCCCGCCGAACGGGTCCTTTGTCCAGCCGTTGCCGACCTCCACCACATCGGTGTGGCTGTTGAAATGCACACAATCGCCGCCGCTGCGCCCGTCGCGCCGCGCCACGATGTTCCAGCGGGGATAGGTGTCGCTGTCGCCCGGCGTGCCGTGGGCGCGGATCAGTTCGGTGGTAAAGCCCGCTGCCTTCAGCCGCGTCTCAAGGTATTCGCAGATCAGCCGGTAATCCTGCCCCGGCGGGTTCAGCGTCGGCATGCGGATCAGGTCTTGGGTCAGCGCGATCAGGTCGTCGCGGCGGGCAGCGATGGCTGTGGTCAGGGCGTCCATAGGAGGACTATCGGTGAAGGCTTAGCTTTCGGCAATAGCGCTGCTGTCAGGGCGGATCGGTTGCTGCAACATGGACGACAGAAAGCCTGTCGTGATGATCTGCACACCCAGCGATGCGCAAACGACGGCAAGGGCCGCCGGGCGCACGATCTCTGTCGCGACCATATCGCCAAAGCCGGTGGACCCCCAGCTGAACACCCCGGCCAAAGCCGCAAAAAGTGCCGCAAGAAGCAGCCCGCCGCCCAGAATGCAGGCGTTGTCGACGCTGATGCTGCCGCGCAGGCGCAGATAGCGCGGCGAACTTGGCAAAAGGTTGAACCTGACAGCAAAGATGCGCGTCAGCACGTGGAAACAGACCATCTGAAACCCGGTCAGCACCAGCGCGCTGGCAAGGATCAACGTCGCGATGTCAAAGCTGACGCCGCCGACCATGATCGGCCCGAACATCAGGGCGATAAACGCCACAATGCCAACGCCAAACAGGAACAGACCCGGATAGTA
This sequence comes from Yoonia sp., assembly GCA_020627605.1. GTDB lineage: Bacteria > Pseudomonadota > Alphaproteobacteria > Rhodobacterales > Rhodobacteraceae > Yoonia. The sequence continues at coordinate 2,849 of JAHDGO010000015.1, read as the reverse complement.
GAACAGCCAATAGGGCGCGAATGTCAGCAACAGCTTGAGGTGCAGCCAGCCGTCACGCCAACTGCGCAAATGCGGCGGGCGCGAGCGTCCGTCGGGTTTGAGCGTCGTCGGCACCTCCCGGATGTCCAGATCAAAGAGCGTGGCGCGGATCACCATTTCCGAGGCGAATTGCATGCCCGGTGTGTTCAGATGCAGGTCAAGGATGGACTGGCGGTTGAACCCACGCAGCCCGCAATGAAAATCGCCAACCGGCGTGTGGTAGAAAACCCGCCCGACAGCCGATAGCACCGGATTGCCAAGGTAGCGATGCAGCGGCGGCATGGCGCCTTTTTCAATCCCGCCCTGAAAGCGGTTGCCCATCACCAGATCCGCACCTTTGCGCAACTCATCGACAAAAGCATCCAGCTTGGAAAAGTCGTAGCTGTCGTCGCTGTCGCCCATGATGACATAGGTGCCCTTGGCGGCGGCAATACCGGCGCCCAGCGCCGCACCGTAGCCTTTGACAGGGACATCGACGACCCGCGCGCCCAACCGTTTCGCAATGTCCTGACTGCCATCGGTGGACCCGTTGTCTGCGATCAGCACCTCGCCATCGACGCCAGAGCGTTCCAGATAGCCCTTGGCCTTGACGATGCAGGTTTCCAGCGTCTCTGCCTCGTTCAGGCAAGGCATCAGGATGGTCAGTTCGGTCATGGTCTGCCCTTGTCTGCGCGATCTTGGGGGCGATAGCCTGTTATTACGGCCTAATTCAGGCCTGTGTTAGCCGCACATTGGGCGTGCCGCGACCTTTGTGCAACAGCAAAGACATGCCGGGCGGGTCGGCTTGTCCGCATGTGTTGCCTGCATATGTCAGGTGGTATGACGGGGCAGCTCCTTCCAAGGTGGATGCCCCATGTCAAACATCGACAGCCTGCGATTCGTCAAAGACCGCGCATTCCTTTGCGTCATGTTGCTGGCCGTCTGCATCGTCCTGTTCAAGGCCGTGAAATTTGGCCTTGGCCTACAGGACAATTTTGCCAGCATGGGCAATGATGACATCACCCGGCTGTTGTCCGTACAGAACCTGATCGCCGGACAAGGCTGGTTTGACACCACACTTTACCGTCTTGCCCCGCCAGAGGGGGTGTCGCTGCATTGGTCGCGCTACATTGACGCCGGTATCGCCGCCATCATCCTGCCGCTGAGCCTGTTCATGTCGATGCCAATGGCAGAGATGATCGCCGCCGCGATCTGGCCGACGGTGATCCTGCTGGTCACTATCTGCGTGGTCGGTTTTGGCACAAGGCGTCTGTTTGGGATGCCCGCCGCGTGCTTTGCGGTGCTCTGTCTGGTGTTCTGGCCGCTGACCGCTGATCTGCATGCGCGCGCTGGCAATCTGGACCATCACAATGTCCAGCTGTTGATGATGATCATTCTGGCCCTTGCCGCAGTTTGGACAGACCGCCCGGTGCAGGCGGGTATCGCAGCCGGCACTGCCGCCGCGTTTTCGCTGGCGGTCGGGCTGGAGACGCTGTTGTTCGTTGTCGGCGTGGGTCTGGTGATCTGGGGCCGTGCCGCCTTTAACTATGGCCCGCTGACCGCGCGTTTGCTGGGTGCCTTTGCGGTGACGCTGCCCATTGCCAGCGTGATCTTCTTTCTGGGTCAGACGCCACCCGATGCCTATGCCGCCGCCTATTGCGATCAACTGCGCGCCCCGGCGCTGAGCCTGATCGCGGTCGCCAGTCTGGCCAGCCTTTTGCCGCTGGCATTGCGGCGGATGGTGCCGGGGCCGGCCGTGCAGATTGTGGCAACTGTCATTGTCGCCGCCATCGGGCTGGCGTTGGCCTGGCCCTTGCTGGGGCCTTGCATCACCGGGCCTTACGGCGATCTGCCAGTGGCCGTGCAAGAGGCGATCAGCAACCGCATCACTGAAGCGCGCCCCGGCATAGACTACTTTCAGCAGCTGCCCGGACCGGCACTGGTGTTCATGATCCCCGTGCTGTCATCGCTGATTGCGGGCACCATCCTGTGGCGGCACATGCCGCAGGGCACCCCGGTCGAGGCCGCGCGTCGCCGCGCGCTGGGGCAACTGCTCGTGCTGTGTCTTTTGGGCACAGGCATGGTCTTTATCCAGATGCGGACGGTCATCCTTGTGGCGTCCGTTGTGCCTGTGATTGGCGGGGTTGCACTGGCAGCGCTGTTACATCGCTATCTGCAAAGTCGCGATCTGACCGTGGCGATGCTGATGCTGGCACTGGCCGTGGCGATCACATCCCCTATCTTGCTGGTGCAACCGATCTGGCCCTATCTGAAACAGGCCAATGCTGATGCAGGTGCCATTGCCGCCGATTGTCAGGACTACAGCTCGCTTCAGGCCCTTAATGCGGTGCCGCCCGCCAAGCTGTTCACCCACGGCAACTTTGGCACGCGCGTGATCTGGGCCACCCACCATGACACATTGGGGGGGCTTTATCACCGCAGTGCGGCAGCGCTGGAAAACGGGATGCTGGCCTTTGGTCTGGAGGAAGCGGCGTTTCGCGAACATCTGGCGGGTACTGTCGCGACCCATGTCTTGCTCTGCCGGAACCAAAACTACGAGAGTGACTTTCTGACGACGCTCGCCAATAACACGGCAGAGGCAGACTGGCTGCGCCCTGTGGCGTTGCAGGATGACGCACAGATATTGCTGGAAATCCTGCCGTGACCGGGGTGCAGGGACATTTTGCGCCCTTTGTCAGATTTGTTTTGGTTGGTGGCAGCTTCAGCCTTGGTTTTGCGTTGGTTACCGCTGCGCTGATCCGCTGGGCGGCGGCACCCCCGTTGCTGACCAGCATCGTCGTTTATCTGCTTTGCATTCCGGCCGCTTTCTG
>JAHDGO010000014.1:12955-15871 GCA_020627605.1 Yoonia sp. | reverse complement strand
TTTCAACCACGCGCTAAATTCCGGATCCGCGACAAGGGCCGCGTTCAGTGGTGTATCGAAGTAGCCCGGCGCGATGGCATTGCATTGCAGACCATATTGCGCCCAGTCGGTGGCCATACCCTTGGTCAGGTTGGCGACCGCCCCTTTGGTGGCGGTGTAAGGGGCGATACCCGGACGGGCCAAGGCAGTTTGCACGCTGGCGATATTGATGATCTTGCCAGCCCCGCGCCCGATCATATGGCGCGCGCAGGCCTGTCCTACGTGAAAGACGCTGGCGATGTTGGTCTGCAGCAAACGCTCGAATGCGTCAGCCGGAAAATCCTCGAGCGCGGTGCGGTGCTGCATCCCGGCATTGTTGATCAGGATATCAATCGGCCCTGTCTGCTTTTCAAAGCCGTCAACGGCTGTGCGCACGGCGGCATGATCCGTCACATCAAAGGCAAGCGTTTCGGCATTGGCAATCGCAGAAGCTGCATGCTTCAGCTTTGCGCTGTCACGCCCGTTCAGGACAATCTCTGCCCCCGCATCGGCAAGCCCCTTGGCAAGCGCAAAACCAATACCCTGAGAGGAGCCGGTGATCAGCGCCCTTTTGCCTGAGAGCGAAAACAAATCTGTAGCGGGCACGCTGGCCTCCTCTTGCTGGCAGGCGTGCGAGATAATCATTGCAACACCAATTTGTTACCGATAACATGATACCGATACCATATTATGTCAACAGGGAATATCGCGCATGTCCAGACCCGTCATCCTGCAAGTCGGCCCTTATCCGGCTTGGGATCAAGAGCCCCTCGATGCTGCCTTCGACGCCAGACGCCTGTTCGAGGCCGCAGACCGTGATGCCTATCTTGCCGAACATGGCCCGCATATTCGCGCCATTGCGACGCGCGGGGAATTGGGTGCGGACGCGGCGATGATTGCAGCCTGTCCCAAGCTGGAGATTATCAGCGTTTACGGCGTTGGCTACGACGCTGTTGATCTTGCCGCCGCGAGGGCACGCGGCATCCCTGTGACCAATACGCCGGACGTACTGACCAAGGATGTGGCCGATTTGGGGATCGCGATGATGCTTTGCCAATCGCGCGGTATGATCGGGGCAGAAGCCTGGGTGCGCGAAGGTCGCTGGGTGCAGGACGGGCTGTATCCCTTGCAAAGACGGGTATTCGGACGCCGGGCCGGAATCCTTGGACTGGGCCGGATCGGGTTTGAGGTGGGCAAGCGCCTTGCTGGTTTCGACATGGATATCGCCTATAGCGATGTCGCGCCCAAGGACTATGCGCCTGATTGGACCTTTGTCGACAATGCCGTTGCACTGGCTGCGCGCAGTGATTTTCTGTTTGTGACGCTGGCCGCCTCACCCCAGACCCGGCACATTGTCGGCAAAGACGTGATCGCCGCACTCGGCCCTGAAGGGATGATCATCAACATCAGCCGCGCCTCCAATATTGATGAGGAGGCGCTGATCGCCGCACTTGCCAATGGCACGCTGGGGTCGGCGGCACTCGACGTATTTGAGGGCGAACCGGCGCTGGACCCGCGTTTTCTGGATTTGCCGAACGTCCTTTTGCAGCCGCATCACGCCAGTGGCACCGTTGAAACACGGCAGGCGATGGGGAAATTGGTGCGCGATAACCTGTCAGCGCATTTTGCGGGTGCGCCCCTTCTGACCCCAGTGAGTTGAGCAGCCCATGACACAGATTACACAATCCATCGTTGCCCATGGCGCCAAAGACCTGCGCATCGCAGTCAGCGAAATCGAAACACCCGGACCGGGCGAGGTACGGATCAGGATGCAGCGGGGCGGCATTTGCGGATCGGACCTGCATTACTACAATCACGGCGGCTTTGGGACCGTGCGACTGAAAGAGCCAATGATCCTCGGCCATGAGGTTGCAGGTATCGTCGAGGCTGTTGGACCACAGGTCGACCTTGCGCCGGGAAGTCTGGTTGCGGTCTCACCATCGCGCCCATGCTACACCTGTCGCTACTGTCACGAAGGCCTGCATAACCACTGCCAAAACATGCGTTTCTACGGTTCTGCCATGCCCTTTCCGCATATTCAGGGCGCATTTCGCACCCACATCATTGCGGACGCACGCCAGTGTGCGCCAGCAGACGGGCTGACCGCCGGAGAGGCGGCCATGGCTGAACCGCTCGCCGTTGTCCTGCACGCGGCCAGGCGCGCGGGCGATCTGATGGGCAAGCGTGTGCTGGTGACAGGCTGCGGGCCTATTGGCCAGTTGGCAGTGCTTGTTGCCCGTGCCGCTGGCGCGGCAGAGGTGGTGGCAACAGATATGACGCCCTTCACTTTGGACATGGCGCAACAGGTGGGTGCTGACCGGGTCCACAATGTCGGCACGGACCCTGACGCGCTGACATACTATGCCGCAGGAAAAGGTCACTTCGATGTTCTGTTCGAATGTTCAGGCGTCGCTGCTGCACTCGCCACAGCCGTACCGGCGATGCGCCCCGGCGGTGAGATTATGCAATTGGGTCTCGGCGGGGATATGACATTGCCGGTTCAGGCGATGACCGCGAAAGAGCTTTCAATGCGTGGCTCTTTCCGCTTTCATGCAGAGTTCTTTACAGCTGTTGACCTGATGCGCACAGGCCGTCTGACGGTTGCCCCGCTGATCACCCAGACGCTTCCCCTGGCAGATGCCGTCGCAGCGTTCGAGCTCGCGTCTGATCGCAACCGTGCCATCAAGACGCAGATCGCATTTTAATCTGCACCAATGGCGGCAATCGCCGCCCGTGCCACGGCAAGATCCTGCTCCGGACTGCCAGAGCCGACACCAATGCCGCCAACCAGACACCCTTCAATCTGGATTGGCAGGCCGCCGCACAGACCGGTTATCGCACCTTGTGTGGCAGCGGCAATGTGTGGGCGCACGCCCTCGGGGATGCTGTCGGACGGCG
>JAHDGO010000014.1:0-12945 GCA_020627605.1 Yoonia sp. | reverse complement strand
CGGCGCCCCGATAGAGGCAGCCGTGCGCGCCTTGGCTCGGGCGCTTTTCCGGCTGAGATACTTTGCGCCGGACATGCGGATTTCGCCCAGAGGTTCGCCGCTGGCGTCCACAATAACGATGCATTGTGGTTGCCCGATCTCAGAGGCTTTCCCGACGCTTGCCTCAAGCATCTTCAGCACTGCCAAGTGGCTGAGACTAAGACATTTTTCAACAAACGCTGCCATTCGGAGTTCCTTTCATTGACTCAATATGTTACCGATACCATAGTGTGAAGATTGAGGAAAGGACACCCCATGGCATCTGAGGCGGATTTCGGTTTGATCGGGCTGGGCACGATGGGGGCCATGCTCGCCTTAAACATCGCGGACAACGGATTTCGGGTGGCGGTCCACAACCGGACAACAGCGCGGATCGGTGAATTTCTGGAGGAGGCAGGCGATCTGGCGCATCGGTTGACGCCCTGCCCGTCGCTGGCTGATCTGGTGGCCGCCCTCAAGCCGCCGCGCAATATCATTCTGATGGTGCCCGCAGGGCAAGCCGTGGACGACCAGATTGCAGCATTGCGCCCGCTGCTGGAGGCAGATGATCTGATCATCGACGCTGGTAATGCGAATTTTCACGACTCTGCCAGGCGCGCTGTTGAGGCCCGCAAGGCGGGTTTTCCCTTTCTTGGGATTGGGGTGTCAGGCGGCGCAGAAGGTGCGCGGTTTGGGCCGTCCATCATGGGTGGTGGGCCGCGTCCGGCATGGGACAGGGTCGCGCCTATGCTGTCGGCCATCGCCGCCAAATACGAAGGTCAGCCCTGCGCGACCTGGATGGGTGAGGGCGGTGCGGGTCACTTCGTCAAGACGGTCCACAACGGGATCGAATACGCCGATATGCAGCTGATAGCGGAATCCTTTGGCATCATGCGCGACGGGTTGCACATGCGCCCGGCCGCAGTGGCCGACGTCTTTGACCGCTGGAATGGCGGGCTGCTGCAAAGCTATCTGATCGAGATATCTGGCAAGGTCGCCGAAGCAACAGACCCGGAGACAGGCCAGCCGATGCTGGACATCATTCAGGACAGCGCAGGCCAGAAGGGCACGGGTCGCTGGACGGCGATCGAAGCACAGATGCTGGGTGCACCGGTGTCCGTGATCGAGGCTGCAGTGGCTGCGCGCAACCTGTCTTCCAACCCTGCCCTGCGGCGCGCAGGTGAGGCCCTATTCAGGCGAGAAAACGCTGAGTCTACCCCAATCTCCTTGGGAGAGAACACCTTAAGAGACGCGCTGATCGCCGGGAAAATCCTGTGCTATGCGCAAGGCTTTGATCTGCTGGTCAAAGCGGCCAGAGAACATGGATGGGATTTGCCCATGCCGGCGATTGCGCAGGTCTGGCGGGCGGGCTGCATCATTCGATCCGCGATGTTGGATAACATGGCAACCGCACTTGCCACAGCACCGGACAATCTGATTTTCACGCCGTATTTTGCGGACTTGATTGCCGGAAAACTGCCTGCCCTGCGCCAGGTGGTCGGTGCCGCTGTTGGCGCTGCCCTACCTGTACCGGCGATGGCGGCGGCACTGACCTACTTTGATACTTTGACGCAAGCGCGTGGCACCGCCAACATGATTCAGGGTCAGCGTGACTTCTTCGGCGCGCATGGTTTTGCCAGGACCGACCGGGCGGGCACGGGGTATCACGGCCCTTGGCTGAACCAGCACCTGAGTGAATAAGGGAGGTGCCGCGCCGCGTCAGACCGGTGAAATGCCGTTGACGTTAAGGTAGACCGCATAAAGCGAGGTAGTGCCGCAGATGAACAGACGGTTCAGCTTGGCGCCGCCGAAACAGAGGTTCCCGACGATTTCCGGAATGTGGACCTTGCCGATCAATTCTCCCTCAGGCGACAGGCAATGGACCCCGTCGGCGGCAGAACTCCAGATCCGGCCCGCAGTATCGACCCTGAACCCGTCAAACAATCCTTCGGTGCAGGTTGCAAGGACCTCCCCCCCCGAAAGGGTGCCATCGGCATTGACGGTGTGGCGGCGAATATGCTGCGGCCCGTCATTATGGTGGGTGACGCCAGTGTCTGCGATATAAAGCAGACTTTCGTCAGGTGAAAATGCCAGCCCGTTTGGTTTCAGATAGTCCTGCGTCACCTGTGTCATCGTGCCGTCCGCTGCAACACGGTAGACATGACAGCCGTCCTGTTCTGGCACTGCGCGCTCTCCTTCATAGTCCATAAGGATGCCATAGCTGGGGTCGGTAAACCAGATCGAACCATCTGATTTGACCACCACATCATTAGGAGAATTCAGGCGCTTACCTTGAAACCTGTCTGCAATAACAGTGATGGATCCGTCGAATTCGGTGCGGGTGACACGGCGGGTCAGATGCTCGCAAGTGATCAGACGCCCCTGCCGGTCAACCGTCTGGCCGTTCGCGTTTTGCGACGGTTGCCGAAAGGTCGACACATGACCATCGGAATCATCCCAGCGCAATATCCGGTTATTGGGGATATCGGACCAGAGCAGATAACGGCCAGCGGCGTGCCATACTGGTCCCTCTGACCATCGCGCGCCAGTCCACAAACGCTCCACCCGTGCATGGCCGACAAAACAGTCCGCAAAGGCGGGGGCGATAACTTCAAACCCGGTTCCTTCGATCACGCCATACATCCTGCTGCCCCCCTCATTCATTCACCAGGCTGGCGGGTATCACGGCGACGGATGCCCCAACCAATCGGCTTGCGTTGATTGCCCGGATGCTGCGGATCCGGGCCCCAGATGGCCTGATACGTATCGACGGCGCGCCCCTGTCTTTGCAGGATCACGGCAAGCAAAAGGATAGCAACGTACCAGAACAAGATAGCCAACCACATCCAGCGCGGCGCATTCGCGGTCCATAGGCCCAGGCTGGTGACGACAGCGGCAAGGACCAATGTTACGTAGCCAACCACCTTATGCACCCATTCGAAGATGACGCGCCAAAGGGTCATGTCGTAGTGATCGCCGCGCAGGCTGCCATCGCGCGCCGGTGCCGTAGGTCCGCCCTTGCTGCCGCGCAGGATGCCAAAGACGACTTGGATACCCATCAGCAACAGCACACCATAACCCAGCAGACTGTGCAGGTTTGTGGCCCGCCCGGTGCTAAGAATGACCCCAAGGCCAAAGATGCTCAGCACAACAACGCAGCTGTGGCCCATCCAGTGGCTGCGCCACCAGACCTGACTATCAAGCACCTGTGGCCAATCCTGTTTAGGCAGCACCTTGAAATATCTGGCAACGATGACTGCAAGTGGCGCAAGAATGACCCAGGCCAGGACCATCACCCGTGCATGCCATGAAACGGCAAATCCGACCTCATGCGCGCGTGACGGGTCGATGGGGGCGAGGAGCCACTCCATCAGCCCTTCACGGCCCCTGCGGTCATGCCGGTGATGATCTGGCGACTGGCAAGCAATGTGAAGATGATGGGTGGTATCGCCAGCAACATGCCGGTGGCCATGATCACGCCCCACTCCACGTTGAACTCGGACATGTTGTTCACGATCAGGATCGGAACAGTCTTTGTGTTGCGGTCGCTGAGAGCGGATGCCAGCAGGTATTCGTTCCATGCAATGCGGAAGGTAAAGATCGCGGCGGCCGCAAGGCCCGGTTTGATCAGTGGCAGGACCACAAGGAAAAAGACCTGAAATGGTCCGGCGCCGTCGACGCGCGCGGCCTCTTCCAACGACCTTGGGACCTGCACGATAAAGCTTTGCAAGATCCAGATCACGAAGGGCAGGTTCATGGCGACATAGACAAGGATGATGCCTGAGTGTGTGCCAGCAAGGCAGACATCACCGCGCCCGCCAAAGGTATCGCGGATCAGCCCGCCGATAAATCCATCGCGGTCCAGACAGAATTCGTTGTTCCACAGACCAAACACAGGCACCAACAGCACCGCAGGGGGTACCATCCGCACCATCAGCGTCGTCAGTGACACTGTATCGCGGCCCATAAAGCGGAACCGCACAAGTGCGTAAGCGGCCATGCACCCGATCACGAGCGTCAGGACCGTGGAGACCAGCGCGATGATCAGCGAATTGATGAAGGCCCCGCCAAATTTCAGCGAACAGAAATCAATATGGTCCGGCTCATACCAGAGCACGTCGCAAAGTGCGGTTTCGTAGTTTTGGATCGTCGGCAGGAACAGCAGCCCGGAGGTGCCTGAAATGATATCCACGTCCAGTTTGAAACTGTTGATGAACATCAGCGCGACCGGACCGACCGCCATGAAGGCGAGTGCCGCAAGAAGCGCGTAGAAGGCGGGGTTCTGCTTGTCGTAGGGCTGGTTCATTGGTCAGTCTCGGCGGCTTGGCGGATGCGTGCAGCGCGGACCTCTTGCCATCTGGTGAAGGCAAACATGGCGACGGTCAGCAAGAGCAATAGCATCAGCAGGTAATTTGACATGGCGGCGGCAACGCCAAGCTCTCTGAATTCGGTCGCAGTGCGCGAAATGCGCAGGGCGAGGATTTCAGTCGAAAGGCCGGGGCCGCCTTCGGTCAGGACAAGGATCACCTCGAGCACCTTGAACGCGTCAATCAGGCGCAGCAGGCATGTGACGATCAGGACCGGCATCATCAGCGGCAGCTTGATATGCCAGATTTGCTGCCATGGGGTCGCCCCATCAATGCGCGCAGCCTCCAGCGCAGATCGCGGCAATGATTGCAGTGCGGCAAGCGACAGAATGAAAATGAAAGGGGTCCACTGCCAGATGTCGGCAATGATGACGCTGGTCAGCGCGTGCTGTCCCAGCCAATCCACATCGGGCAGGCCAACACTTTCCAGGAACCGGTTAAAGGTGCCGACCGTCGGGTGATACATATAGCGCCACATCAGGCCCACAACGACGGGGGCGATCATCATCGGCAAAATGAACATGGTCCGCAGCAACGACATGCCGCGTATGTTGCGGTCGAGCAGCAGGGCAAGCCCGACGCCGATGACCATCTCGATAGAAACGCAGAAGAACGCAAATTTCAGCGTGACACCAAGACTTTCGCGAAAGTTGGGGTCGTTCCAGAGCGTGATGTAGTTCTTGAGGCCAACAAATTCCGCCTCACCGATGGTCTGGCTTGGGTCCCAGTCGCGAAACGAACCCCAGACCATGTACCCCAAGGGGTACAGCAGCGCGATGGCCATAATGACAGCGGCAGGGCCGAGAAACAGCCAGGGTGTCAAACGATTGGCGCGGGCAAGCGACATCTGCGGGGCTCCGGAAAATTAGACTTGGTAAGGTGACCCACCGCCGGGGCGATGGGCCGAGACGCCGCGCCCTTTCAAAGAGACGCAGCGCCGGGGAGGGTTACTGCCAGGTGTAGTAGCCGGCCTCGTCCATGACAGCGCGGCTGCGTTCGGCGACGCCGTCAAGGGCTTCCTGGATATCGAGGTCCTCGGTCAGGACCTTGGACAATGTCGTGCCGAGGTCAGCGTTGATCTTGCCCCAGACTGGGATGATCGGACGCCAGTCAGGATCGGCATATTGCAGGGCCTCCCCGAAAGTCGCCATATGCGGGAAGGCCGCGTTGACATCGGGATCAGCATGGGTGGAGAAGCGAGACGGGTTGCCGCCAGCCAGTGCCACCAGCTTGTCGCCTTCGCGCGAGGTAAGCCATTGCATCAGCAGGAACGCGGCTTCCTTGTTTTCGGCGTTCGCCGGGATGCCGATGCCGAAACCGCCGGTTTGGCTTGCACGCTCTACGCCCATCGGGTGCAGGGCCCATCCAACATTGCCGACAACCTGTGACTTGTCAGGGTCGTTCACCTGACCCGATACAACGGTGGTATCAAGATACATCGCGGTGTCACCATTCAGGAAGCTGCCCAGCGCCTCGCCAAAGCCGAAGTTCACAGCGCCCTCTGGCCCACAATCAATGATCTGCTTCAGCGCCTCAGCGGCCTGTACGCCTGCTGCATTGTTGACGATGGGTTCCCAATTGTCATCAAAGATGCCGCCGCCCAGTGGGTTCAGGTGAAGCAGGAATGCATGCGCCGCATGGTGACCAGAGGCCGCACGCGATGCCAGACCACCCATGCCGGGCTCAAGCTGGGGAATGCGGCAAGCGAGTTCCAGCATCTCCTCGTAGGTTTCTGGTACGTCCAACCCGTGCTTTTCAAAGATATCCGTCCGATAGCCCAGAACAGAGGTTTCCGACCCGTATGGAATACCGAACAATGACCCCGTTGCACCCTCAAGATAGCCACGCTCACCCCCGGCAAAGCCGATGTTGTAGACGTAGCCATCAATCAGGTCATCGGCGTCGTAGTTCGGGTCGGCAAGACGCGGGTTCATGAAGTATTTGGCGAGGTTTTCCAGCTGGTCGGCGTAAACGTAATCCGCCTTGGAAAAGACGACATATGCGATCAGATCATATTCGCCTTCATCCTGCGCAAGTTCCAGCGTCTGCCGCTCGCGCATTTTCAGGTAAGGCAGCTGATCCACCTCGACCTCGATACCGGTTTGCGCCGTGAATTCCGGCAGAATTTGCATGACCGCATCGTAATGCGGATGTGCCGGGAAGTTCACGATCAGTGTCGTGCCCTCATAGTCGGCATATGGATTGGCGAGCGCCGTTCCCGCCATCAAAGTCGCCACGGTTGCAGCTTGAAATCTTTTAAGCATGGTTTCCTCCCTTTGCTGTTTTTGTCAGATCGCGACTTCCGTTTTGCGATCAAAAAGATGCACCCTGTTGGGGTCCACCGCGAATGTCAGCGTTTCACCAAGTGCCAAGGGGGTGTCTGATGCCACCTCCACCGTCACCTGATCGGGGCCGCTTCTGCACAGCAGCACCGATTGCGCACCAACATATTCTGATATTTTCACTTCCAGACGCAGGGCCCGGTCAGCCGCCGCCCCAGCGTCATAGCGCAGGTCTGACGGCCGCACGCCAAGCACAATGTCCCGGCTGTTGTGGGCGCGGGCAGCAGCTGCCTTGTCATCGGACAAACGCAAATCGTAGCCCGCACCTTTGGCAAAGACATCGCCATCGCGTTCGACGAGTTCCCCATCAAGGAAATTCATTGGCGGCATGCCCAGAAAGCCTGCGACAAACTTGTTCACCGGACGCTTGAACAGCTCCTCCGGCGTGCCCTGTTGCTGAATATAGCCGCCGTGCATCACCACAATCCGATCGGCCAGCGTCATCGCCTCGATCTGGTCGTGCGTGACGTAGATCATGTTCTTCTCGACGCGCTGGCTCATCAATGCCAGTTCGGCGCGCATCTGGCCGCGCAGCTTTGCATCAAGGTTCGACAGCGGCTCATCAAACAGAAAAATACCCGAGTCCTTGGCCAGCGCGCGCGCCATAGCCACACGCTGCCGTTGGCCGCCGGATAATGCGGCCGGTTTGCGCGCAAGAAAGTCGGTCAAGCCGACCATCTCGGCGACATCACGGACCTTCTTGTCAATCTCTGCCTTGGGGCGGCGGGCCAATCGCAAGGCAAACGAAATATTCTGTGCGACGTTCATATGCGGGTAAAGCGCGTAGTCCTGAAACACCATCGCAAGATCGCGTTCTTTCGGCTCCAGCTTGCTGACAGGTCTTCCATCCACCCAGATTTCGCCGTCTGACACCTCTTCCAGACCGGCGATCATCCGCAGCGTCGTGGATTTCCCGCAGCCCGACGGACCAACCAGCACGGTGAATTCGTTGTCGGCCATTTCGAGTTCGACACCGTGCAGCACTTCGACGTTGCCGTAGCGTTTCACGAGCTTTTCTAGATGTATCGCCGGCATTCCGTCGGTGCCCTCCAATTTGTTACCGGTCACATTGACACGTGTGTGACCGGTAACACAAGCCCTAATTTGGGTTCAGTGCGGGTTTTTTGGCTTGTCCATTTGCTTTGTACTTTGCCGCAGTTCGGCAACCGGGGTCACATCGACGCGCTGCATGACATCGGTTGGCAAAGTGGCCGCACGCAGGCCACTGATCAGTCGCCCTGCTTCAGCACCAATGCGCCTTGGATCCACGATCACGGTTGAAATGGTCGGCGTCGCGAACCGCGAAACCTCAAAGTTTCCGAAACCCGCAACCCCTATGTCGTCTGGGACCGACAACCCCGCCATCTTGAGCGCAGCAAGGACACCAAAGGCCGGGGCGTCAGACACGCAAAAGATTGCATCCGTGTCAGGGAACCGGTCCAGAAGCAGTGGCACGGCGGCGGCACCGTCTTCGATTGACATTGGCGGCTTGCCGGTCTGCAAAAGCCGGTGGTCAGAGAGGCCGGCCGCCAACATGGCGTCCCGAAACCCTGCGCGTCGTTGTGCACCACGTGTCCAGTCGTCAGCCTCCTCACCCAGAAAGGCAATGTTGCTGTAACCATCTGCAATCAGTGCGCGCGTCATCTCTGCGGCGGCGGCCCGGTTTGAAAAGCCAATCGTGTGACCGATGGGCGCGGTCGGACGCTCCCACAACTCGATCACCGGCACGTTCACACCCTTCAAGAGGTCACGCGTCCGTTCTGTATGGCCGTCGTATGACAGCACGATAGCCTCTGGCCTGCGCCGCAGCATCGCCTCTACCAGTTCTTCCTCTCGGTCGGGGGAATAGTCGGTATGGCCGAGCAGAATCTGAAGATCACAGGTTTCCAGTTCTTCCGTCAGTGCCTGAATGGTTTCGGCAAAGTGCAGGTTGTTCAGCGACGGAACCAGTACCGCAACAAACCCCGACTTCTTCGTCGTCAGGCTTCCGGCCATCTGATCAGGCACGTAATTCATCTCGCGCACCACGCGCAAAATCTTCTCACGCGTATCTTTGGAAACCGGGCTGTCTTTCTTGAGGGCACGGGACACCGTCATGCGGGAGACCCCTGCCGCCTTTGCGACATCGCGCATGGTCACTGTTGTGACGGACTTGTTTTCTTCGTCCACAGATGGCTCCGGCTGTGTTATCGGTCACAGTCTGGCCCAGGTACCACAGGCTTGCAACCATTGCTGTTGCCAACACTTGTGATTGGCTGGTGGCAAGATAGAAAGGGGTGCGGTTCCTCCCTTTGCAAGTGTGTGGAACAGCCGGTCGGTTCAGGGCTGCACCCCTGGCCGACCACCCAAAATCCAACCAAATTCTTTGATTGTCGCACAGGTTGCGGCGTGGCGGCGGGATGCTGGCTACCCCCGTGGTGATGAGGTCCCGCGATCCGACAGAGGACCAGCGCCAATCGAAAAGTTCCAACGGCTTGAACCCGCATCACCTGTCAAAAAACCTGCGCTGCGCTTCAGGCAAACAGCTCTTCGGTGAAGGTCAGCTCCAGCCGGGCGGTGTCGGTGTTGCCCAGCGCGTCGATGATCTCGTATTCGCGCACGACGGTGCGCGTTTCACCCGGGGCCATATTGCTGAACGCGCCCCTGTCGCTGGTGTAGACCGTGCCATCACTGCGGATCGAGAAATAGACGCCATCATGCGTGCCATCGAACTTTCTGACCGACAGCCCATCGCCGACATCGTTCGCCAGCAGATTGCCCGCCTGCGGGACCCAGGCCGGGTTGAACACAAAGGCATCGTCGTTGGCGGTTGGTCCGGTCGCGGGCGCCTCTTCCGTGAAGGTCAACGTGAATTGTGCGGTGTCGGTGTTGCCTGCGGCATCCACGATCTCGTAGTCGCGTGTGACGGTGCGTGTCTCACCCGGAGCCATATTGCTGAACGCCCCCCGGTCGCTGGTGTACATCGTGCCATCACTGCGGATCGAGAAATAGACACCCTGATATATGCCGTCATAAGTGCGCACGCTGAGCCCCTCGCCCAAATCATTGCTGAGCAGATTGGTCGATTGCGCCACCCATGCAGGGTTGAACGTCAGGACATCGTCGTTGGCGACGGGCCCGTCGCCCACACCGCGCACATTGATGGCCAGCTCAGAGGTGCGCACATCGCCCCGTGTCGAAATAAATGAGTAAACGACCGAATCCACAGCCATTTGGCCAAATTCAAGATCATCATGCGCCCCGTTCTGGTCATAGGCGTAAGTACCGTCAGCGTTCAGGGTCAGCAGAGCACCAGAGTCGAGCGTCATCTGTTCGCCCACCGCGAAGGTCCGCCCATTGATGGCGATGACCGTCCCGGAACTGATATCGCCTGATGCGGCTTGCCCTTCGTCGATGCGCACGTTGAACCGCCAATTGCCCTCATCGCTTTCGCTCAGGACGTTGCCTTCGGCGATCGCCAGATCGCGCAGGTCCTGCCGCGACAGTGTCTCTGTTCCAAACAAGAAGGATTCCACGCCATCGGCAACGCGGTCAAAGCCTTCGCCCAAAATCGCCAGCCCATCCGCGGCGACCGTCACGACATATTCGCCAACACCATAGGCAAAAGCCGCCATATCTGCGCCTGCAGCGCCATAAAGCCTGTCATTGCCCGCACCGCCGACCAGCGTGTCGTTGCCAAGCCCGCCGCGCAGAACGTCATTGCCGGCCCCGCCGTTCAGAACGTTGTCGACCTGATTGCCGATCAACGTGTCTGACCCGCTGCCACCCGTCGCGTTTTCAATCAAAGAGCGCAGGTCGTCTTCGTACAGGAACGCATTGTAGACCTGATCGACATACTCCCACTCAAAGTCCTGATCGCCGATCCGCACCGACTGGAAATTGTCGTTGACGCTGACTTCGACAGAGCCACCGGCATTGAGGTCGATCATCATATCGGTCTGGTAATTGCCAAAGTTGTAGTGATCGACGCCGCCGCCATCCCAGACGGTCCGCATGATCACATTGTCAGCAGGCGTGCCTTGCCCGACCCCATTGATGGACATTTCGCCGGTGCGGATATCGAACGTGTATTCGGTATCATCGGCGTTGTAGTCGAAGTTGGCACCATAAATGTACTGGATCGCGGCGATATCGACCTGCATCAGCGACTGCATGAAACCGGCGTCTTCCTCTGGCCGGAAATCATAGGTCATCACGCTGTATTCGATCGTGTCATATTCATCGGGAATCCGCGTGCCGTGGAACGTGTGCAAAAACCCCAGCGAGTGCCCGATTTCGTGCAACGCCAGAAAGAACCCATAGGACCCCATGTCAAAATTCTGGAAATCATTGGACAGGCGGACCTGGCCCGCGTCTTCGGTATTCCATACGGGAAAACCACCAAACCCGTTAAAGCGGCTAGCGTCCCATTGCGAAAACCGCATGGTGGCTTCCTGATCTTCGTCCAACGCACCTTCTGGCCCATCAAGCTCTACAAAGCTGAGCCCGGATACATTCGCATATTCGTCAAGTGCCAGCCGCAAAGCGGCCGCTGACTCGTCCGAGACGGCTCTAAATCCGCGAAAGTAGGTTTCGTAAAAGCTTTGGGCGTACTCGGTGTTTTCGTAGGAAATGTCCGATTCATCGTCGAGAAAGCTGTAGGTCACCTCTGGATCGATCCAGCGTCCACCGCCGAGCAATCCATCAATCAGCGGGTTGCCTGACAGGCCCACGCCTGTGCCGGGCGTCACCCCGAAGTCGATGACGCCATCTGGTTCTGCCGCAAAAACCGTGCCACGATCAAAAGATCCGGTGCCATCATCGGCAGCAACGTGGCATCCGGGGCAACCGCAACTGCTGACGTGCGGGCCGATAAAGCTTGGTGATACGGTTGGATCGTCGGATGAGGTATCGTTGCTGGTTGGGGCGGTCGATTGCCCGGTGATCGTCGTGGAACTCATTACTGGCCTCATCTTCAAGTCCGCACCCACCACAGGGCACGCCAAGGCAATCAAACATTAATGGTAGATGAATGCCATGAAAAAACTGCACGCGCGTCCAATTTTAGGCCTGCAAGGGCATTGGCGCCAAAATCTGCGAAACAGTTTTTCAGAAATGACTACATTGTTTCCCCCGCCGCGCAAACGCGCGGCGAGGTCAAACCCAAACAGTCATCGCAATGAGGTCAGGCTGGCGTGCTTGCCCGTGACTTGGAAATCTGCAGCACAAGGACCGGGGCGATCAGTAGTATGCCCACCGCCATGGTCATCAACCCCGGCGCAATAAACAACAGCGATGCAAGCCCGACCCACCACTTTTCCAACCGCGTCATCGGGGCCAGCAGATAGCCGGAAAAGGCCACGCCCAGGCCGGCAATACCCAGCATGGCCCCCGTCAACGTCACCACGAAAGCCGACCATGTGAAGTCCTGCGTCACAAGCAAAAGCGCTGGCGAGTAGATAAATACAAATGGCACAAGCGCTTTGGCGATCCCCAACCGGAATGCAGTGTTGCCCGTCCTGAACGGATTTGACCCCGCAATGCCTGACGCCGCATAGGCCGCCAACGCCACCGGCGGCGTGATATCTGCCAGAACGCCATAGTAGAACACAAAGAAATGCGCGACGAGCGGCTCTACCCCCTGACTTTGCAGGATCGGTGCGGCCACGGCCACAAGGATGATATATGTCGCCGTTGTTGGAATGCCTGCCCCCATCAGGATACAGGCGACCGCGATCAGGATCAGCGAAAAGAACAGTGCCCACTGATCAACCAGAAAATACGAAAACGGCCAAAGCGTGCTGACAAACTCGCCCATGTCACGGCCCAACAGAATGACGGTGTTGCCAAGGCTGAAACCGATCCCCGTCAGGGTAACCACGCCAACGACGATGCCAACCGTCGCAGCCGCCGCACCGACGGCAAGGGTGCTTTTCGCGCCAGCGGCCAATGCGTGCCACAAGTCCGGTATCGTCAGCCGATCACTGGGGTTGATGAAACCGACCACAATACAGGCAACGATCCCGTAAACGGCGGCATAGTCGGGCGTCCAGCCACCCAAAATCATATAGACCAGAAGGATCAGCGGAATGATCGACAGCGCGTGCTTTTTCAGGACCGGGCCGAGGCCCAACGTGACAGCCGCCTTGCCGACCTTCTTGGCGACCTTTTTCGCCTTTTTCCAGAGCTTTTTGAGAAAGCCATCAAAACTTGGATGGTAGTGGGTCTGACCAGGTTCG
>JAHDGO010000453.1 GCA_020627605.1 Yoonia sp. | reverse complement strand
GCACGGTTTCGACCCTTGCAAGGATGTCCCTGACCGGGGGGGCGCAGTCGCCAAATGCTTTGCGCAGGTTGGCCGGATCATCACGATGGTGCCAGCCTTCCTCCGCCCAGGTGCTGCGCTCTTCAACGGCCACGATATTCAGTTCTGTTGCTGACAGCGGATAGGTCACCAGATGGCGGCCCGGGGCCATCCAGATCTGGGCAATGGGTGCTGCGCCTGTCACCGGTGCAATGGCGCGCCACGCCACCTGCCCGGTAAAGAACGGATCGCGCGGCTTGTTGATCACACCGCGCACGACAGAATGCAGACCATCTGCGCCAACCGTCAGATCAGGGGTGACGCGCCCGCCGTCGGCGCTGAACGATCCGTCCGCCGCCAGATCAACGATGCGCATCCCCAGCCGGACGGTCACGCCTGCGTCGCGACAGGCGCGCGCCAGCACGTCGATCAGCGTAGCGCGGTGGTAAAAGCGATAGGCGGGGGACTGGCCAGTCAGATCAAAGCGGGTGATTGCCTTGCCCGTCAGCGCATCCATGGGGCAAACAGCCGCTGCCACGATCCCGGCTTTGGTCAGGTTATCTGACAGCCCAAGCGCATGCAGCGCCCGCACACCATTGGGGGTGATCTGGATACCGGCACCAACCTCTGTCAGTGCATGGGCCTGTTCGTAAACGGTGACATCTGCGCCGCCTCTGGCAAAAGCCAGCGCGGCTGTCAGGCCACCAATGCCACCGCCGATGATGGCAATGCTGCGGCCTGCATTCTGTCCGGGGTCAGTCGTCGCGATGGACTTTCTCGCGGCGCTCGTGACGTTCCTGTGCCTCAAGGCTCATCGTGGCGATGGGGCGTGCATCAAGGCGTTTGAGCGAAATCGGCTCGCCAGTGATTTCGCAGTAGCCGTATTCGCCCTCGTCGATCCGGCGCAGGGCGGCGTCGATCTTGCTGACCAGCTTGCGTTGGCGGTCGCGGGTGCGCAACTCCAGCGCGCGGTCGGTTTCCTCAGACGCGCGGTCGGCGATGTCGGGGATGTTGCGGGTCTGGTCTTTCATGCCGGCGACAGTGTCACGGCTGTCTTCCAGCAGTTCGGCTTTCCAGGTCAACAACTTGCGGCGGAAGTATTCGGTCTGCCGGTCATTCATGAACGGCTCATCGTCAGCAGGACGATAATCATCAGCAAGAAACACTTCAGCTTTCATTGTCATTCCCTTACGCTCCCGACCCTGCCAGGCGACTACAGCAGAGGCCGCTACCCCGAATTTGGGCCGGGTTTACTCTCCAATCGCGCCGCTGTCACCCCCCGAATTTGCCGCGCTCGCGGGGTGTTGATGATTGCCTGCGACCTGCTAGGTTGCCCCGAAATCAAAGGATATCGCCCATGCAATTCACCGGCACCGATAGCTATGTCGCCACTGATGATCTGACCATGGCCGTCAACGCCGCCGTCACGCTGGAACGCCCGCTTTTGGTGAAGGGGGAACCGGGGACCGGCAAAACCGAACTGGCCCGTCAGGTCAGCGCGTCACTGGGGCTGCCGATGATCGAGTGGCACATCAAGTCGACCACAAAGGCGCAGCAGGGTCTTTATGAATATGACGCCGTCAGCCGCTTGCGTGACAGCCAGCTGGGCGATGCGCGTGTGCAGGATGTGGCCAACTACATCAAAAAGGGCAAGCTCTGGCAGGCTTTTGGTGCCGATGGCAAGGTCGTCCTCCTGATTGATGAAATCGACAAGGCCGATATCGAGTTTCCCAACGATCTGCTGCAAGAACTCGACCGGATGGAGTTTCACGTCTACGAGACAGGCGAGACGGTCAAGGCCATTCACCGCCCGATCGTGATCATC
>JAHDGO010000452.1 GCA_020627605.1 Yoonia sp. | reverse complement strand
GTATCATCCGCAAATTCTGCATCAGCCGCGGCGGGGTTTTCCTTGGCAATCTCGGATGGCTGGTCAGCAATCACCCCCCGCGTTTCGACGCGGGCATCGGCCTCGGATACTGTTGTCTGCACAGCCGACGGCGCACGCAGGACATCCTGCATCCCCGGCATGACCATCACCAACCCCACGGCCACCAATGCTGTCGTTGCGGTCAGCCCGCCCTTGCTTGTCAATGCGTTCATCATGTGTCTGACTCCTGTCCATAGGCCGCTGGGGCCGGTTACAGTCGTGGGACGCGCCGCGTCGCGCGATCCTTGGCGTGCAGCGAAATTCCGTTGCGCGCGCGCTATATTCTCGGCCCGGCGCGCCGCATCAGGGCGCGGGGTGGCCGCATTCATCGCAGCCCTAAGATCATCAAGGTCATCAGTCACAACGTGTCCTCCTTTTCCTTGATCGCGCGCAGCGCCTTCTTGGCCTCTGAAATGCGCCAGCTGATCGTGCCCTCAGAGACGCCCAGCACCTCTGCCGCCTGCGCATGGGTCATGTCGTCAAGGACCAACGCCAACGTGTCGCGCAGGTCTTCGGGCAGTTGGTTCAATGCGGCGGTCAGCCAGTCGATCTGCGCTGCGGCTTCCTCATTGGCGGCGGTGCGGCCCACCTCCCAGTCGCCCCAGCCAGCGCTGGCCTTGGCATAGGTCGCGCGTCTGCGTCGGCGGTCATGGGCTGCATTGACGGCGACGCGGTAGAGCCACGTCGTCACTTTTGCGCGGCGCTGATAGCTGGCCAGTTTCGCGGGCAGGGCGGCGCAGATATCCTGCGTCAGATCCTCTGCCTCGGCCCGCGCGCCGGTCAGGCGAAAGCAGAATGCGAACAAGCGGTCATAGTGACGATCAAGCAGGCTGGCAAAAGCCGCGCCATCGCCCGCGGCGGCCGCCTCTGCCAGATCCTCATCGCTTGTCATCATGCGCATCACGGTGGTTTGACGCGGCAGTGGCGTCAATCCTTGGTGGCGGTGGTCATTTTTTTTGGCTGTGCTCCTAATTTCCGCCAGCGGCGTGCCGCTGAAACGCCACCGCCAAGCGGTCACGGCCATTTGGGCCGACAAGGCGCCCTGTCAGCGCACCACCCGCATCGAAAAACAACAGGGTGCTATGGCCCGCACCAAAGCGTCCGGCAAAGGCCAGACCTTCATCAGATTTCAGATCAGCCACCAGATAATCCAGCGTATCACTGTCGACGGTTTCCAGCGCCGCGCGCACCTCGCGTTGCAGGGCCACGCAGGTTGGGCATTGCACATCATGCACCTGTACGATGGCAGGCAGGCCCTGTCCCAGCCTGGTAAGGTCGCGTTCTGCCATGGCGGCCCGCACGGTGCTGCCACCCCAGAGACCCACCGCACCAAGAACGACGACCCCGGCGGCGATTGCGCCATAGGATGACAGAAAGGACCTGCGCGCCGGTTTGGCTGGTGCATCCGTCGTTTGCGTTTTCCGCTTTTTCGCTGTTGGTGGCTTTCTTTTGACCTTCTTCATGGTCTCCCCCGCATGTGTTCACTTGGTCTAACCCAGCGGAGCGCGGGCCTGACTTCAAATTTGCTTGATCGGCATTGTCAGAGCGCCGCACGCACCTCTGCCACAAGATCATCCATGTCGGGGTCAATCTTGATCGATTGCGCCTTGCGGCCATGCCAGTCGACGGCTTTTTCATGCAGTTCGGCAAGCACGCTGTCTGCCTTCAGCTCTGCCAGCATGGCGTCGACCTGCGGGGCGTAGCGGCTGATGCTCGTGTCCGTTTCGTCGTTGTGGTTGAACCGGTTCCAGTAGTCCAGACCAATGGTCTGGCTGGTGTGGTTGGCCCGGC
>JAHDGO010000013.1 GCA_020627605.1 Yoonia sp. | reverse complement strand
CAGAACATTGTTGTGATGGATTATATCGAGGCTGCAAAGCTGCGTGGTGAGGGGCTGGGCTATCTGATGTTCAAGGAAATCCTGCCAAATGCCACCGCGCCTCTGCTGGCTGAATTCGGTCTGCGCTTTTGCTTTGTCTTCCTGACGATTGCGGCCCTGTCATTCCTTGGCGTTGGTATCCAGCCGCCGTTGGCGGACTGGGGCACGATGGTGCGCGATCTGGGTGGTTTCGTAAACTACGCACAGTTTGCGCCGCTGGCAGCAACCACACCACTGCTTGCTGCCGGGGCGATTGCCTTGCTGACCGTGGCCGTCAACTTTGTCGTTGACTGGATGCTGCACAAATCATCGGGGTTGAAGGAATGAGCGACGCACCTCTCCTGACAATGCGCGGCGTCAAAATGGAAGGGCGCAGCGATGAGACTTGGAATCCGATCATCAATGGCGTTGATCTGACCCTGCACAAGGGCGAGGTCATGGGCCTGATCGGGGAATCCGGGGCAGGCAAATCCACGCTTGGCCTTGCTGCGATGGGCTACACCCGTGACGGTGTGCGGATCAGCGAAGGCACAATCGAGTTTGACGGCATCGACCTGCGCACAGCCTCTGCCGCGGTCAAGCGGCAGCTTCTGGGCAAGCGCATTGCCTATGTTGCGCAATCTGCTGCCGCCAGTTTCAACCCCGCGCACAAGCTGATGGATCAGCATGTCGAAGGCCCGGTGCAGCACGGTGTCATGGCGCGTGGCGCCAGCGAAGACGACGGGATGGAGCTTTACCGCAAGCTCCGACTGCCCAACCCGGACAGTATCGGCTTTCGCTATCCGCATCAGGTGTCCGGTGGTCAGCTGCAGCGCTGCATGACGGCGATGGCCATGTCGTGCCGTCCTGATCTGATTATCTTTGATGAGCCGACAACAGCGCTTGACGTGACAACACAGATTGAGGTGCTCGCCTCGATCCGCGACATCGTCGATCAGTTTGATACCGCGGCGATCTATATCACCCACGACCTCGCCGTTGTGGCGCAGATGGCGGACACCATTAAGGTGCTGCTGAAAGGGGATGAGGTCGAAACCGCCGACACCCGCACCATGCTGTCCGCGCCGACGCAGGACTATACCAAATCGCTCTGGGCTGTGCGCAGCTTTGAACGGCCTGCCAAGCCTGCCGTCCAGACCGGCGCAGTGCCGGTTGTCAGCGTGCAGAATGTTGATGCGGCTTACGGCACAGTGCCTGTCCTGCACGATGTCAGCTTTGATATGCATGAAGGCCGCACCGTGGCCGTCGTTGGTGAAAGCGGGTCTGGCAAATCGACCACGGCGCGCTGCATCACCGGGCTGCTGCCCCCGACCAAAGGGCAAATTCTGATCGACGGACAGGTGATGCCCGCTGATTATCGCAAGCGTAACAAGGATCAGCTGCGTCAGGCGCAAATGATTTATCAGATGGCCGACACGGCCCTGAACCCGCGCATGTCAATCGGCCAGATCATTGCCCGCCCGGTGGAATTTTATCTGGGCCTGAAAGGCAAGGAAAAGCGCAGGAAGGTCGACAACCTGCTCGAACAGATCGAGCTTGAGCCTGCGCAGTACTATCACCGGTTGCCGTCAGAACTATCAGGCGGTCAGAAGCAGCGCATCGGCATCGCCCGCGCCCTGGCCGCAGAGCCGAAGTTCATCATCTGTGACGAGGTCACTTCGGCGCTGGATCAGTTGGTGGCAGAGGGCATTCTGCGACTATTGGCCCGGTTGCAGGATGAGTTGAAACTGACATACATGTTCATCACCCATGATCTGGCGACAGTGCGCGCCATCGCGGACGAGGTCGTGGTGATGAAGGATGGGCGCGTGGTCGAACAGGGCCCAAAAAAGGAAATGTTCACGCCGCCGCACCATGCCTACACCGATCTGCTGTTGTCCTCGGTCCCTGAAATGGACCCTGACTGGCTGACAAATCTGCTCAAAGAACGCGGAGTTGATAACATCGGCGACGCTGCAGTTGATAAGATGTGAATAGAATCATCCACACAAGTGGTGACAAAATCGGGCGCTGAGCGTCTGAACCAACAACTAGGGAGAACGACAAATGCAAGGAATTAGTAGACGCGGTCTATTGAAAACAGGGGCCGCCGCCGGTGTGCTTGGCCTGACAGGCATGCCATTGCGCGCGCAAACGCGGGGCGGCAAGCTGACGGCTGGTCTGTCCGGGGCCAACACCTCTGACAGCTGGGACGGGCGGACACACTCGGACCTTTTCATGATTGCTTCGGCTCAGGGTTCTGTCTTTGACAGCCTGACAGAAATTGCAGCCGACGGCAGCCTGAAGGGCGAACTGGCCGAAAGCTGGGAAGCCTCAGCAGATGCCAAGACGTGGACATTCAACCTGCGTCAGGGCGTGACCTTCCACAATGGCAAGGCGTTTGGTGCCGATGATGTCATCGAGTCGCTTCAGATTCACGTGGCCGAAGGTGCAAAATCCGCAGCACAGCCAATCGTCGCTGCGATTGCTGAAATGACCAAGATCACCGACAATCAGGTGCAATTCGTGCTGGAAAATGGCAACGCCGACTTCCCTTACTTGATGTCGGATTATCACCTTCTGATGTATCCCGCCGGTCAGATCGAAGAGGCTATCGCGCAGGGCATCGGTACGGGTCTATATCAGGTGCAGTCGTTCGACCCCGGTGTGCGCATGGTCGCAACGCGCTATGCCGACCATTACAAAGGTGACAGCGCGGGCTTCTTTGATGAGATCGAATACATTGCCATCAACGACAACACCGCCCGGATGAACGCGCTGATGACCGGCCAGGTTGATGCGATCAACCGGATCGACTTCAAAACCGAAGCACTGCTGCGGGCGAACCCGGCCCTGCGCATTCAGGAAGTGACCGGCAACCAGCACTATACTTTCCCGATGCTGACAGACACAGCGCCATTCAATGACGTCAACGTCCGCCGTGCGCTGAAGTACGGTATCAACCGTCAGGAAATGGTCGACAAGATCCTGCTGGGTCACGGTATGGTTGGTAACGACACACCAATCGGCCCCGCCAACCAGTTCTTTGCCTCTGATATGGAGCAGCTGGAGTATGATCCTGATCAGGCCAAATTCTACCTGCAGCAAGCCGGTCTCGACAGCATCGACATCGACTTGTCCGCGTCCAACGCGGCATTCGAAGGTGCGGTTGATGCGGCGCAGTTGTTCCAGGCCTCAGCCTCTGGCGCCGGGATCAATATCAACGTCATTCAGGAACCAGCCGATGGTTACTGGTCCAACGTCTGGCTGAAAAAGCCGTTCTGTGCCTGTTACTGGTCCGGTCGCGCGACAGAGGACTGGATGTTCTCGACCTCTTACGAGGCTGGCGTGCCATGGAACGACAGCCAGTGGGATGAGAAAGACAGCGCCCGCTTCCAGGAACTGCTGGTCACCGCACGGGCAGAGCTTGATACCGACAAGCGGCGTGAGCAGTACACCGAAATGCAGCAGATCCTGCGTGACGATGGCGGTGTTCTGGTCCCGATGTTTGCCAACTACGTGCAGGCGGTGAACAACCGTATTTCCTCTCCTGACACAGTGGGTAACCTCTGGCAGATGGACAACGGGCGGATGGCTGAACGCTGGTCCGTGGCATAAGCCAACCGTCACGACGAATCGCACAAGCGCCCTGCCGAAAGGTGGGGCGCTTTTGCGTTTATCAACTGCGAAAAAAAGCATCGGATTTGAGCGGTAATTCGCGCAGAACTGGCGCGATTCTGCGTAATCTGCGCCTTTCTGAACGCAAGATGAATATCCCGTTTTCATGTGGTTCACGTCACTGGGCGCATAAGTGCCGGGTAAGAGCGACGCTGTCCTACGCGCGGGTCGCTGAATGTGAATTGGAGAGACACATGGCGTTATCAGTAACCAAGAAAGTTTTGCATGCGAGCGCGATGGCGCTGATCGTATCAGGCTCTGCCGCAACCAGCCTGTTTGTGACCGCCGACGCTGCCTATGCGGAACGTGGCGGGAACGGACGCGGCAACAGCGACCGTGGCAACCGTGGCAACAACAACCGTGACCGTGATCGCGACACCACGCGGGTCCGCAGCAACGGAAACGGCAATGGCAATGGCAATGGCCGTGGTGCTGTCGCCAGCGAGCTGAAGTGGATGAATGCGGCAAACGCCAACCAGCGCGCCCTTGAAAATGCATCGCCCAACAGCACACCGGGGCAGCTTTACGCCTATCAAAGCAGCCAGCGCGCCGTCGCCGATGCGCAAGCTGCCGCAGACAATGCGCAGGCTGAATTCGACCGCCTTGTCGGGCTGAGCGAGGACGAAATCGCTGCAGAATTCCCTAATGGTGGCTATGAAGATGCTGTCACGAATGCGGCCAACACCCTTGCCGCTGCCGAGGAAACCGCCGCCGGTGCACAGGAAAACGCCGAGATCAGCCTGACCACGCTGACCCGCGGGCGGACACTGTCAGAAGCAGCACTTGCCGAACTCAATCGCCTGCTGGGCCTTTGATTGATCGGGGCAGGCCGTCACCACGGCCTGCCCCCATTTGCAAATGATCACCCGGTCCAGAGTGCGGTGTCGGGGTAGAATTGCGACCAGGCAAACCAGAAGGCCTGATGGCTGCCCACATCCGCACCGTTCACATCCACAGCGCGCACGCCGCCGGCATCAAGCTGAAGCCTGATGTTTTCAAACGCGATCTCTTCGCCGGCCTGAAGCGCCAGAAACGCCTTGCTGAGTTGAAACGCCACAGGCTGACCTGACGCCGTGATCGCGCCGATTACGTCTTCCTGCACTGGCAAGCGCGGATCGACATCACCAACCGGAAAGATCGGCCCATTTGCATCACGCCCGTTGCGGAAATCGGGATTGCGGCCCAGGGACAGCGCCTCTGCCAGTACGGTTGTTTCGGGGTGCGCGGCCTTCCAGCTGCCCCAGTCGGATGTGATGACCGTCGCCTGTTCCAGCGCGATCCCCTTGTCTGCAAGCGGCCCGGTCAGGGCAGTTCCAAGGAAGGTGTCGAAAACGGAATATGTGTTCAGATCATACATCACCTTGTTTGACCGGCTAAGCAGACCGGACGTGCGCAGGATCGGTCGCTCCACCCCCGCTGGCATCCGGTCAGTGAAATAGGCCTGCGCGGCACCGCAAAGCGTGCAGTATGGAATACCCAGATCACGCCCGCCCAGCGTATCATTCACCATCTCGCGCACTTCCATGATCTGGCGGGGATAGGCGCGGCTTTCACCATTTATGGTAATGCCAAAGATGATGTCATCGTCCCGCAGCCAGGTCGCGTCAGCGGCACTTGTCACGTCGGGGTTGTCGGCGGCGGGAATGCAGTTGCAGGGGTCGTTGGTGCGGTCATGTGGGCGGTCGTCGATGCGCACCCCGCCCCAGGACACCAACCGCCAGTCGATGTCGCCAGCGATGAAAATCCTGTCCCATCCCGGCACGAAACCGGTGAAGATCGCCCGTTTGGTCTTCAGATAATCGGGCGGTGCGGGGATGTCCCATGCGATCAGGTGGTCAGTCACGGTGCCCCAGGCGTCAGCAGCATTCATCTGACGGCCCAAAAGCTGCGTTGCCGCCTCTGCAAGTGCGTCGTTGAGCGCGCGGCTGCGCACAAACCGCAAAAGGTCAGAGATCAGCCAAGCAATGCGCGGATCCCCTGACGCGGCGATTTCGGCCAAGGCGATGTCCTGATCACGGCCCCATGCCCCGTTTTCGATGGGGTCAACAAAGGCCGCATCAATGGCGCGCATCAGATCATCTGACAACGGACCGTCAGGCACCGGCGGCGGCGTGCCAAATGCGTCGATCACGTAGGCCGGCAGCTCTGCCCGTTCTTGCGCGACAAGCGTCATCGGTATCGCAAGGCACAGCAATGCCATTGCAAAGATCCGTTTCATTGCCTGCATTGTCGTTCCTTTCCAGCTTGCCTTGAAACTCTCTGGCGCAGCATTGCCGGGCGGTCGTGCTTGCGCAAATCAACCTTGGATCAACTTACGGTGTGCCCCGATGCAGGGGCGTTTGGATTCGGGCCTTGCAGAACCGCACACCGCGGCGTATATGACCTTCAACAGCGGCGTCTGGCTTCCACCCCCAGACACCACCGGAAAATTTCACGGGCCGCGCGCCCGTTTTTTTGTGCCCAAGCGAAGGGCTGAGACCAATGAACGATCTGATCGCCAAAGCGGCCATTGACCGCCGTATCGCCGAAATCATCACCCCCGTTGTCGAGGACATGGGGTTCGAAGTTGTGCGCGTCCGCCTGATGTCCGGCAAAGACACCATTTTGCAGGTCATGGTGCAGCGTCCCGATGGCCAGATCGAGGTCGATGAATGCGGGCAGGTGTCCACGGCGCTGTCTGCGGTGCTGGATGTCGAAGACCCAATTCTGGACGAATATAACCTTGAGGTGTCCAGCCCCGGCATCGACCGTCCACTCACCCGGTTGAAGGATTTCGATCAATGGGAAGGGTTCGAGGCCAAGGTCGAGACCGAAGAACTGATCGATGGCCGCCGCCGCTTCAAGGGGCAGTTGGCAGGCACTGAGGGCGATGAGGTTCTGATCACGATTGACGAAGGCACCATCGGCCTGAAATTCGACTGGCTGTCAGATGCCAAGCTGGTCCTGACAGATGAATTGATCCGCGACGTGCTGCGCGGGCGCAAGGATGCGGGTCAGATCGACGAGACCCAATTTGACGAGATTGAAACGATAATCGACGGTGAGGAGAACACCTGATGGCCTATACATCCGCCAACCAGCTGGAGCTTTTGCAGACGGCAGAAGCTGTGGCGCGCGAAAAAAACATCGAACCCGGCCTTGTGGTCGAGGCGATGGAAGAATCGCTCGCCCGTGCGGCAAAGTCGCGCTACGGCGCGGAAATGGATATTCGCGTGTCCATCGACCGCAAGACCGGCAAGGCGACCTTTACCCGCGTCCGTACCGTGGTCGAGGACGAAGAGCTTGAGAACTATCAGGCGGAATTCACGGTTGAGCAGGCCAAACAGTATATGGACGACCCAGAGGTCGGTCAGCAGTTCATCGAAGAGGTCCCGCCGGTTGAACTGGGCCGGATCGCCGCGCAATCGGCCAAGCAGGTGATCCTGCAAAAGGTCCGCGAAGCGGAGCGTGACAAGCAATACGAAGAATTCAAGGATCGCGCTGGCACCATCATCAACGCGCTGGTCAAACGCGAGGAGTACGGCAACGTCATCGTTGATGTTGGCGCTGGTGAGGCTGTGCTGCGCCGCAATGAAAAGATCGGTCGTGAGGCGTATCGCCCCAACGACCGCATCCGCTGCTACATCAAGGACGTGCGCCGCGAACAGCGCGGCCCACAGATTTTCCTGTCGCGCACAGCACCGGAATTCATGGCAGAGCTGTTCAAGATGGAAGTGCCCGAAATTTACGAAGGCATCATCGAGATCAAGGCCGTCGCCCGTGACCCTGGTTCGCGTGCGAAGATCGCTGTCATCTCTTACGATGGCTCCATCGACCCTGTCGGCGCCTGCGTCGGTATGCGCGGCAGCCGCGTGCAGGCCGTGGTCAACG
This sequence comes from Yoonia sp., assembly GCA_020627605.1. Lineage (GTDB taxonomy): Bacteria > Pseudomonadota > Alphaproteobacteria > Rhodobacterales > Rhodobacteraceae > Yoonia. The sequence continues at coordinate 8,420 of JAHDGO010000013.1, read as the reverse complement.
AACTGCAGGGTGAGAAAATCGACATCATTCCATGGAATGAGGACATGCCGACGTTCCTTGTGAATGCGCTGCAGCCTGCCGAGGTGTCGAAAGTGGTTCTGGACGAAGAAGCTGGCAAGATCGAAGTGGTCGTGCCTGACGAGCAGCTGTCGCTGGCCATTGGTCGCCGTGGTCAGAACGTGCGTCTGGCATCGCAGCTGACGGGCCTTGATATCGACATCATGACCGAGGAAGAGGAAAGCAAGCGTCGTCAGGCCGAATTTGAAGAGCGGACAAAACTCTTCATGGAGACCCTTGATCTGGACGAGTTCTTTGCCCAACTTCTGGTATCTGAAGGGTTCACAAGCCTGGAAGAGGTCGCCTACGTCGAGATTGACGAACTGTTGGTCATCGAAGGCGTTGACGATGATACGGCTGCCGAATTGCAGGCCCGTGCCCGCGATTATCTGGAAGCCAAAGCCAAGGAAGCCATGGAAGCGGCCCGCGCGCTGGGCGTCGAGGACAGCCTTGTCAATTTCGAAGGTCTGACCCCACAGATGCTGGAAGCGCTGGGCAAGGATGGCGTGAAAACGCTGGAAGACTTCGCCACATGTGCGGACTGGGAACTGGCCGGTGGCTGGACCACCGTGGATGGTGAACGGTCCAAGGATGACGGGGTTCTGGAACCCTTTGAAGTGTCACTGGAAGAGGCACAGGATATGATCATGACCGCACGCGTCATGTTGGGCTGGGTCGATCCGGCGGATCTTGTTGCCGATGAAGAGGCAGAAGAAGACGCAACCGAGGAGGAAGAGGCCTGATCTCAGGCCTCCCTTGGGATCGCAGATGGCGCGTGGTGGCCATAACAAGGAACGCGGTGATGCTGAACGCAAGTGCATCGTCACAGGTGAGGTGCAGCCAAAGGCTGGCCTGATCCGCTTTGTTGTGGGGCCTGATGGTCAGGTGGTGCCTGATGTGCTGGGCAAGCTGCCGGGCCGGGGCATGTATGTGACCGCTGACCGTGCGGCGCTGGATAAGGCAGGCAAAGGCCAGTTTTCCCGCGCAGCCAAGGGCCCGGTCACCGTACCCGATGGGCTGGCGGCAGAAGTTGAACGCCAGCTGGCACGCCGCGTCGTGGATTTGATCGCAATGGCGCGCAAAGCGGGCCGTGCGGTCTGCGGGTTTGAGAAGGTAAAGGGCTGGCTCGCCGGGGGTGAGCGGGTCCGCGTTCTGGTGCAGGCCTCTGACGGGTCTGAACGGGGCAAAACAAAACTCTGGACGCCCGAAGGGGCCCGCTATTTCGGTTGCCTGACGTCATCCGAATTGGGTTTGGCATTTGGGCGGCAAAGTGTGATACATGGCGCGCTTGCGACTGGTGGACTCGGCGATCGTGTTGTAGAGGAAGCCACAAAGCTGCGCGGTTTACGCGAAACGCACGGGGGCAATATGGCCGCCGGGAAGGATAAAGAAGCCAGATGAGCGATAACGACGGTAAAAAGACACTCGGCCTTGGTGGTTCACGTCCCTCGAACGTGAAGCAGAGCTTTAGCCACGGGCGGACCAAAAACGTCGTGGTGGAAACCAAACGCAAGCGCGTTGTGGTGCCCAAGCCTGGTGCTGCAAAACCTGCCGGCACAACGGCGAAATCGGCCCCTGTGGGTGGCGATCCATCCAAGCGTCCGGCCGGAATCTCCGATGTCGAGCTGGAGCGCCGGATGAAGGCGCTTGCCCTTGCCAAGGCGCGCGAGGCTGAAGAAACCGCCAAGCGTGCAGCCGAGGAAAAGGAACGCGCTGCAGAGCGTGAGGCACGCCGTGCCGAGATCGAGGCCAAAGAGGCCGAAGATCGCGAACGTGAAGAGCGTGCGAAAGCCAAGGCCGAAGAGGAAGAGCGCAAGCGCGCAGAGGCCGAACGTGCCAAGGCGGCCCCGCCGCCGGCCGCTGATGTGCCGGGCGAGGCTGCGGTCACACGCCCGACAGCCAGCCCACGCAAAACAGACCGCGACAACGACAACCGCGACAACCGTGGCAAAGCCAAGCCCGGACGTGGTGGCGAGGATAACCGCCGGTCTGGCAAGCTGACATTGAACGATGCGCTGACCGGTCGCGAAGGTGGCCGCCAGCGGTCAATGGCCGCGATGAAGCGCAAGCAGGACCGTGCCCGCGCCAAGGCGATGGGCCAGTCGGCAGAGCGTGAAAAGGTTTACCGGGAGGTATCCCTGCCAGAGGCAATCACAGTGTCCGAGCTGGCCAACCGCATGACCGAACGTGTGGCGGATGTGGTCAAGGCGCTGATGACCAATGGCATCATGGCGACCCAGAACCAGACCATCGACGCCGATACGGCTGAGCTGATCATCGAAGAATTCGGTCACACCGTTGTCCGCGTCTCTGATGCCGACGTCGAAGACGTGCTTCAGGCGGTCGAGGATAAGCCCGAAGACCTGAAAGCGCGTCCACCGATCATCACGATCATGGGCCATGTCGACCACGGCAAAACCTCGCTGCTGGATGCGATCCGCAATGCGAAAGTCGTGTCTGGCGAGGCTGGCGGGATTACCCAGCATATCGGTGCCTATCAGGTGACCACTGAAAGTGGTGCTGTCCTGTCGTTCCTCGATACGCCGGGCCACGCGGCCTTTACCTCTATGCGCTCTCGTGGTGCACAGGTCACGGATATCGTGGTGCTGGTTGTTGCTGCCGACGATGCGGTGATGCCGCAGACGATTGAGGCGATCAACCACGCCAAGGCGGCGAAAGTGCCGATGATCGTGGCGATCAACAAGATCGACAAGCCAGAGGCGAACCCGGACAAGGTGCGCACTGACCTGCTGCAGCATGAGGTCATCGTCGAAAAGATGTCCGGTGATGTGCAGGACGTCGAGGTCTCGGCCATTTCCGGTCAGGGTCTGGATGACCTGCTGGAAGCGATTGCGCTGCAGGCTGAAATCCTGGAACTGAAAGCCAACCCGAACCGTGCCGCCGAAGGTGCCGTGATCGAGGCACAGCTTGACGTGGGCCGTGGCCCCGTTGCCACCGTGCTCGTCCAGAACGGCACATTGCGCCAAGGCGATATCTTTGTTGTGGGTGAGCAGTACGGCAAGGTCCGTGCGTTGATCAACGACAAGGGTGACCGGGTGAGTGAGGCTGGTCCCGCCGTCCCGGTTGAGGTGCTTGGCCTGAACGGCACACCAGAGGCTGGCGATGTTCTGAACGTCGTGGACACTGACGCGCAGGCACGTGAAATCGCCGAATACCGCGAGAAGGCCGCGAAGGAAAAACGTGCCGCTGCCGGTGCGGCGACCACGCTGGAACAGCTGATGGCGAACGCCAAAGCCGACGAAAATGTCAGTGAATTGCCGATTGTGGTGAAAGCTGACGTGCAGGGTTCTGCCGAAGCTATCGTTCAGGCGATGGAAAAAATCGGCAACGATGAGGTGCGCGTGCGCGTCCTGCACTCTGGTGTTGGGGCGATCACGGAAACCGATATTGGCCTTGCCGAAGCGTCCGGCGCGCCGGTCTTTGGTTTCAACGTCCGTGCAAACGCATCGGCCCGTAACACGGCCAACCAGAAGGGTGTCGAGATCCGCTACTACTCTGTGATCTATGACCTTGTGGACGATGTGAAGGCGGCGGCCTCTGGCCTGTTGTCTGCGGAAATCCGTGAAAAGTTCATCGGCTACGCGACGATCAAAGAGGTCTTCAAGGTGTCCAACGTCGGCAAGGTTGCTGGCTGTCTGGTCACCGAAGGCGTCGCCCGCCGGTCTGCCGGGGTGCGTCTGCTGCGTGATGATGTGGTGATCCACGAAGGCACGCTGAAGACGCTCAAGCGCTTCAAGGACGAAGTGCCAGAGGTCCAGTCAGGTCAGGAATGCGGGATGGCGTTCGAAAACTATGACGATATCCGCCCCAATGACGTGATCGAAATCTTTGAACGTGAAGAGGTCGAGCGCGAGCTTTGATCGTCGGCATGAAATAGAGAACAACAAAAAGGGCGGTCCGAAGACCGCCCTTTTCGTTTCAGATCGTCAGATCAGCTTAGCTGTCGTCGGAAATGTCCAGTTCCATCCAGCCTGAGGCCATGGTTGGGTCGCTCAGTTCGCCTTCATAGATGACGGCTGCCAGCTGCTGTGCGCTGTTTGGGTCCAGTGGCACGATGACGTCAGTGTTTGCGCCAGCGTTCAGATCCACGGTGCCCAGCAGCTCGCCGAAGTCACCTGTTGTGTAGTCGTAGATGGCCAGGATGCCAGCTTCGTCGGTGCGGACCAGGTCCAGCTGGATCGTCAGGTCGTCTTCGACGGTTGTCTGAAAGCCAAATGTACCATTGGCTGTTGCGGCTGTACCCATGCCCAGTGCGGCGACGAGTGCGGTTGTTTTTGCGAAGTTAAACATTGTTTACTCCTTTTCACGTTCATTGCAGCGAAGGCTGAGTGCTCGCTGCTTCCGGGGACTCAACACAGCCCCCGGATGATCGTTCCAAGAATCTCAGAAAAACTGTGAATTTCTTGTAAGTCGTTGAAAATAAAAGACTAAAAGTCCAAATTGACCTTACAACCAATCCCGCAGGATCGGAATGAGCGGAATATCCGCTGCTGGCATCGGGTAATTGCGCAGGTCATTGGGGCGCACCCACTTCAGCGTTTGCCCTTCCCGCGCCTGTGGCGTGCCTTCCCATTTCCGGCAAGCGAAGAGCGGCATGAGCAGATGAAAGTCATCATAGCTGTGACTGGCAAAGGTCAGCGGTGCCAGACAAGACGCCCAGGTGTCGATCCCCAGCTCTTCTTGCAGCTCGCGGATCAGTGCCGCCTCGGGTGTTTCGCCAGCCTCGACCTTGCCGCCGGGAAATTCCCACAGGCCGGCCATGGATTTCCCTTCTGGCCGTTGCGCCAGCAGCACGCGACCATCGGCGTCAATCAGCGCGACTGCCGAAACCAGAACAGATTTCATGACCGGTAGTCTGCATTGATGCTGATGTAGCCATGGGTCAGGTCGCAGGTCCAGACCGTGCTGGCGCCAGATCCGATGCCAAGGTCAACGCCGATCTCCAGCGCGTCGTTCTTCATGTAGGCGCTGGTGGCCTCTTCTGAATAATCCGGCGCGCGCCAGCCCATGCGGGCCACGGTAATATCGCCAAATCTGATCGACAGCCTGTCGCGGTCGGCCACCGCACCTGATTTACCGACCGCCATGACGATCCGCCCCCAGTTCGCGTCTTCACCTGCGATGGCTGTCTTGACCAGCGGCGAGTTGGCGATGGACAGCGCCACTTTGCGCGCGTCGGCGTCATCGGCTGCGCCGCTGACCGCAACGGTCACGAACTTCGTCGCCCCTTCGCCATCGCGCACCACCTGATGCGCCAGATCCAGCATGACGCTATGCAGCGCATCCGCAAACTCGCTGTTGCCTGTCACATCCGCACCTGATGCGCCGGTCGCGGCAACCATCAGACTGTCAGAGGTCGATGTGTCGCTATCCACCGTGATGCAGTTGAAGGTGCGGTCATTCGCACCGGCAACCATGGCCTGCAACGCACTCTGCCCGATTTTCGCATCGGTAAAGATATAGACCAGCATCGTCGCCATATCGGGCGCGATCATGCCGGACCCTTTGGCGATCCCGGCAATCTTGACGGTCTGGCCATGCACGGTGATCTCGGCACAGGCGCCTTTGGCAAATGTGTCGGTTGTCATGATGGCGCGTGCGGCGTCAATGCCGTCTGCCTGCTGGTTGGCAACCAGATCGGCCATATGTGCCGTGATCCGGTCATGGGGCAGCGGTTCTCCGATCACGCCGGTCGAGGCAGTGAAGACACGCGCGGCGTCAACACTGGATGCCTCTGCCACCGCCGCCGTCAGCGCTGCGACGGACCCGTCACCGGCGAGCCCGGTGAAGGCGTTGGAGTTGCCAGAGTTGACAAGGATGGCCGCGCCCCCACTGGCATCGCCGCCCAGCTTTGCCTGACAGTCCAGCACCGGTGCTGACCGCGTGGCAGAGCGTGTGAACACCCCTGCTACGGCGGTGCCCGGTGCCAAAAGGGCTAGCATGACGTCAGTCCGGCCCTTGTATTTCACGCCAGCGGCAGCCGTCGCAAAGGTGACGCCGTTGATATCCGGCAAATCGGGAAAGCTGGCAGGGGCGAGGGGCGAGATTTGCATGGCGCTATCTCAGCAGATCAACCCGGTCCAGAAGATCGGGGTCAAACTGCCCCTCTTCCGGTTCAACGATTGTCGTGTTCGCGGCCAGCTCTTCCAGTCGTGCCGTGATTGCGGCCTCTTGCAGTTCTGCGGCCAGCTCACGGCTCATCTCTTCCAGCGTCGGCTGTGGCTGGGCGCGTGTTTCGACCAGCGTGGCCACATGCCAGCCGAACTGCGTTTCAAATGGCGCGCTCACGCCGCCAATCTCTAGCGAGGTGATCTGCTGCTCAAACTCTGGCACCATGGCACCGGCACCAAACCAGCCAAGATCACCGCCATTGGGGCCGGTTGGCCCGGTGGATACCTCGCGGGCGACATCGGCAAAGGCCGCACCTTCGTCAATGCGAGCCTTGGCCGCGGCGGCTTCTTCCTCCGTTTCCACCAAAAGGTGGCTGGCGCGATATTCGGGAATTTCCTCGGCATCGGCAAAGCGGGCTTCATACGCCGCAGCAATATCATCCTCGGTGACAGAGGTATTGGCGATCTCGCTGATCAGGGCATTGGCGCGCAATGTCCGCTCTTCATGTTTGAGGATCAGCGGCAGGCTTTCGGGTGCCTCTTCCAGCGCGTCTGCCAGCAATTGTTGCTGGACAAGCTGGTCGATCAGACCATCAAACAACAGTTCATTTGGAAACTGTGCATATTGCTGGGGCAGGTTTTGGCGCGCGATCAGCACCTCGCCCAGTGTGATTTCTGTCTCACCCACAGTGGCGACGACCATATCCACAGTCACATCATCCTGTGCGACAGCGGTGCCGGCCATGCCAAGGGACAGCAGCCCCGCACTCATGAAGCCCATATATTTCAGCATGAAAACGATCCCTTGATGTGCCGCGATCTGTCGCGGCGTTGACACTATACAAGCGGCCCCTTACATCCGAATGAAGCCTCGGAGGGGGCCTGTTTTTGCAAACTCTTGGCCCCTTCTAAGTGGCCTGAGACGGGCCTACAAGCGACCTCCTTTCAAATAGATGTCAGACAGGCGCGTCGGCGCCGCCGGAGAAAACATGCTGGGTTTCGGAACGATTGCCAAAAAGGTCTTTGGCAGTGCTAACGACCGCAAAGTCAAAGCCACAGGACCGCTGGTGGCCAAGATCAACGATCTTGAGGCAGAGTTTGAAAAACTCAGTGATGATGGCATCAAAGACAAGACCGAAGAACTGGCCAAGCGTGCGATGGGCGGTGAAAGCCTAGATGCGCTCCTGCCAGAGGCTTTTGCCAATTGTCGCGAGGCGGCGAAGCGCGCGCTGGGTCTGCGTGCCTTTGACACGCAGCTTCTGGGCGGCATCTTTCTGCATCAGGGCAATATTGCAGAAATGAAGACAGGTGAGGGCAAGACCCTCGTCGCCACCTTCCCGGCCTATCTGAATGCGTTGACCGGCAAGGGCGTGCATATCGTCACGGTCAACGACTACCTCGCCCGCCGCGACGCGGAATGGATGAGCAAGGTCTATGGCGCACTGGGCCTGACCACCGGCGTCATCGTCCCGCAGCAGCCCGACGACGAAAAGCGCGAGGCGTATAACTGCGACGTCACCTACGCCACCAACAATGAATTGGGCTTTGATTATCTGCGCGACAACATGAAGTCCGAGCTGGGCCAGATGTACCAGAAGCCCCACAATTTCGCGATTGTGGACGAGGTCGACAGCATCCTGATCGACGAGGCGCGGACGCCGCTGATAATCTCTGGCCCCGCGCAGGACCGGTCAGAAATGTACGCGACCATCGACAAGGTCGTGCCAGAGGTGGCCGATGATCACTATACGCTGGACGAAAAGACCCGGCAGGTGACGTTCACCGACGAAGGCAATGATTTTCTGGAAGAGCGGTTGCTGGCTGCCGGGCTGCTGCCGGAAGGTCAGACGCTTTATGCCCCCGAAAGTGCCACGCTGGTCCACCACATCAATCAGGCCCTGCGTGCGCACAAGCTGTTCACCCGCGACAAGGACTATATCGTCCGCGATGACGAGGTGGTGCTGATCGACGAATTCACGGGCCGCATGATGGTGGGCCGCCGTCTGTCCGACGGTCTGCATCAGGCCATCGAGGCCAAAGAAAACTGTTCGATCAAGCCAGAGAACGTGACGCTCGCCTCTGTGACCTTCCAGAACTACTTCCGCCTCTATGACAAGCTGGGTGGTATGACCGGTACGGCGGCGACCGAGGCAGAGGAATTTCAGGAAATCTACGGTCTTGGCGTGGTCGAGGTACCAACCAACAAACCCATCGCCCGTATGGACGAGGATG
>JAHDGO010000451.1 GCA_020627605.1 Yoonia sp. | reverse complement strand
GCCGGGTGTCCTGCTGGCCGCTGCCGTGCGCGACTATGTATTGAACTACGGTGTATCGCTGGGTGATCGCACTGTGGTTGTGACCAACAATGACGACGCCTATCGCACCGCGATCGTCCTGAAAGAGGCAGGGCTGGACGTGCCCGTGATCGTCGATGCGCGCCCTGACCCCGCCGGGGACCTGATCGACCGGGCACGGGAACTGGGTATCCGTGTCGAGGCTGGCAAAGGCATCGCCAAGGTCAAAGGTGGCAAACGCGTGACCGGTGTCGCAATCTGTGCGCAGGCCGGCGAAGGCGCGGTGCTGGAAGAGATCGAATGTGATTGCGTTGCCATGTCGGGCGGCTGGTCACCCGTCGTGCACCTTTGGTCGCATTGTGGTGGCAAGCTGAACTGGGACGCAGATCAGGCGATGTTCCGCCCTGATCCGGAACGGGCACCCACCGGTGCGGCAGGAGAGGCCTTTGTCGCCACTGCAGGCACGGCCAATGGCCATCTGTTCACCGCAGAGGTCGTCAGCGATGGCTGGGCGGCAGGGCGTGCCGCAGCCAAGGCCACCGGCCATGACAAACGCGGCGCGCAGGCCCCCATGGGCGCGGATGCCTTTGAGGGGCCAATCTCGCCTGTCTGGCTGATGCCACAGGGGGCGAACCACGCGCTGCGCTCGAAGGCTTGGCTGGATTTCCAGAACGATGTGAAGGTCAGCGACGTACAACTGGCGGCGCAGGAAGGTTTCGAAAGCGTCGAACATGCAAAACGCTACACCACACTGGGTATGGCGACGGATCAGGGAAAACTAAGTAATATCAATGGATTAGCTATCCTTTCGCAATCGCTGAACGCTGACATCCCGAATGTGGGCACCACAACCTTCCGCCCGCCCTATACCCCGATTTCCATGGCCTCGATTGCCGGTGTGGCCAAGGATGAGCTGTTCCAGCCAATCCGCAAGACGCCGGTCTCTGATTGGTCAAACGCCAACGGGGCCGACAATGAACCCGTCGGGCAATGGCGCAGGCCCTATGCCTACCTGCGTCCGGGCGAGAGCGTGCATGACGCGGTGAACCGTGAGGTGAAGAACACGCGCGAGAACCTTGGCCTGTTGGATGCCTCCACCCTTGGCAAGCTGATCGTCAAGGGGCCGGATGCAGGCAAGTTCCTCGACATGATGTATACCAACATGATGTCCACGCTGCCGGTCGGGAAATGCCGTTATGGTTTGATGTGTTCCGAAAACGGTTTCCTCATGGATGACGGCGTCGTTGTGCGCATGGCCGAGGATACCTGGCTTTGCCACACGACAACCGGTGGGGCGGAACGTATCCACGCCCATATGGAAGACTGGCTGCAGTGCGAGTGGTGGGACTGGAAAGTCTATGTCGCCAATGTGACAGAGCAATATGCCCAAATCGCCGTGGTCGGGCCCAACGCCCGCAAGGTGCTGCGCAAGCTGGGCGGCATGGACGTATCTGCCGAGACGCTGCCCTTCATGCAATGGGCCGCAGGCAAGATCGGCGATTTCGACGCACGGGTCTTCCGCATCTCGTTCTCTGGCGAGCTGTCTTATGAAATCGCCGTGCCTGCCGGGCAGGGGCGCGCCTTCTGGGATGCGCTGATGGCGGCAGGTGAAGAGTTTGGCGTCATGCCCTATGGCACCGAGGCGCTGCACATCATGCGGGCCGAGAAGGGCTTTATCATGATCGGCGATGAAACCGACGGCACGGTGATCCCGCAGGATTTGAACCTGCAATGGGCGCTGTCGAAGAAGAAAGAGGATTATCTGGGCAAGCGCGCCCATACCCGCAGCCATATGGCCGACCCCAACCGCTGGAAGCTGGTAGGGCTTGAGACC
>JAHDGO010000450.1 GCA_020627605.1 Yoonia sp. | reverse complement strand
GCAAGCGCGCCCAGCGTCAGTTTGCAAGTGTGGGTGACCCCATCAACCTGCAACGCGACCTCACCAGCGAACGGGTTGGTCATCAGGTCAGCGCCACAAAATCAAGCGCACCGGCAGACGCCAGCGACAGCTCATACGTCGCCTCGCCATTGTGGTTGCCGGCATACTCGATGGATGTGATCTGGAACGGCCCTTCCAGCGTGCCGAAATCGGGGATCACCACCTGAAAATCCGGTGTTTCGCCAGCAAAGAAAATCTGCCGCGCCCTTTCGTCGGTGTCAGCGTCCTTGAAGACGCCGGACCCCGACAGGCTCGCCGTTTTGACCCCGGCCCCGCCCAAAAGTTCGCGCCAGCCGCCAGCGCTTTCCAGCGATGTCACATCCACCGTTTCCGCGTTCAGGCTGATGCGCGTCGCGCGCAGGCCCGCAGCGGTGGTAAACTGCCCTCCGCCTGTCATATCGATCTTGAGCAGCAGGTCCTTGCCGTTTTGTGCAGCCATCAGGCTTACTCCTTGAATTGATTAGGTTTCATCTGCCACGCGGGCACGAAAGATCAGGTTGATGCGGCGCATATCGCCCCGGCCAATGCGCTGTGCGCGGGCGCGTTCGAAATGCAGGCCGACCAACGTACCCCGCGCCAGCGTCAGCGGCGCATCGACCAGTGCATCACTGATCGCCGCTGCCGCAGCCTTGGCGGTGACAAAGCCCGCGTTCTGGGTCAGGACAGAGACCGTGAAGCGATGCAATGCACCGCCGCCCGTCTTGTCAGAGGCATCGCGCACGTCCTCTGGCCCCAAAAGCACATAGAGGTCAGGCAAGGCCCCCGCAGGCAGCGCATCATAGATGGCATCCCCGACCAGCGCGCCCAAGGCGGTGTCAGCGCTCAGCCTTGCATAGATGGCCGATTGTAATGCGGCAGCGACGGCATAGCTCATGGCGCGACCTCCTCCAGCACCTGACAGGTCAGATAGCGGGCCGCACTGCGATGCGGGGCGACAGCGGTGATCGCGAAAATGCGGTCGCCGTCGCGAAAGCGCTGGCCGGGATCAGGCCGGGACGGTGCGCCAAATGGGGCGGCACGGACGGTGATGCGGTAAGGCACGCGCGACAGGGTTGCACCGGCCGCAGCGACCTCACGCCCGGTGCTTGGCCGAACCTCTGCCCACAACAGTCCCAGCGGCGTCCAGACGATCGTATGACCCCCTGCCCCGTCTGCCGTTTTGACCGGACCTTCCAGCACCAATGACCGGGTCAGATGCACCGCACTCATGCCCGGCCACCCATCAGCAGACGGACAGTGCGGTAAGGCTCGATCAGGCTTTGCACACCCATCGGCAACGCCGGTGCGCCGCGCGCAGCCTCATGGCGGAATTCGTAGAAATGCGCGGCCAGCAACAGCACCGCCTGCGCCAGATCGGCTGGCAGATCGCGCCACTCCGGGCCATAGCCAGCCATCAGGCCGACCCGCACAGTGCCACCAGCAGGGACTGCCGGCAGGCATGTACCGGTCGGCAGCAAGGCGGGGCGGTGCGTGTCCAATTCCAGATACCACAGATCAGCATCCACCAGCGTTTCGGCACCTTGCTGGTCAATGAAACGCACTTCACTGATGGCGCTGACTGGGGCAAGCGGCAGGGGCTGTCGTCCGGCATCGCGCCATCCCGGCAGCGACCAGGAAAACATCCGCTCCAACAGTGCCTTGCCGGTGCGCGCCTCGATCGCGGCAAGACTGGCGCGCAGATGCCGCGCCAGCAGCGCATCCTGCAATCCGTCGTCGGCAAACCCCGACCCCAGGCGCAAATGGTCCGTGAACTCAGCGACCGGAAGTGCAGACAGGGGCACGGGGGTCTCTTCG
>JAHDGO010000012.1:2744-16082 GCA_020627605.1 Yoonia sp. | reverse complement strand
AGGCAACAGTGGCCTTTGCGCTGGCACGCAGCGACCTGCGGGATGAGCTTGCGGGCTTTCTGTCAGATCTTGATCTTGGGCGCTGATCCCATCTTGCGGACCATGCAAACGTGTCGCCCCGCGCTGCACGCATAGGCGACCTGTGGCTGGCGTACCGGCTGCGCTGGAAACGGCGGCGGTTTCTATGGCGGATCTGGCGCAAGCGGCGCCAGATCACCCTCGTCCATGACCAGACAGGGAATATCGGCACTGATGCGATCCTGCTCTTTGCCTGTATGCGCAACGAAATGCTGCGCCTGCCAGCGTTTCTGGACCACTACCGCAAGCTGGGCGTCACGCATTTTCTGATTGTCGACAACGCCAGTGACGACGGCACGGCGGCGTATCTGGATGCGCAGCCTGATGTCTCGCGTTGGGCCACGGCGCATAGCTATCGCCTGTCGCGCTTTGGCATGGACTGGGTCGGGTGGTTGCTTTGGCGCTATGGGCACGGGCACTGGTGTCTGACCGTCGATGCCGATGAATTACTGGTCTATCCCCGCTCTGACACACGCGACCTGCGCGACCTGACGACATGGCTGGACCAGCAGAACCGTCCTTCATTTGGGGCGATGATGCTCGACATGTATCCGCAGGGCCCGCTGTCGGCGACCACCTACGTGCCGGGCGATGACCCGATTGCCGCCCTGCCGTGGTTCGACGCGGACAACTATCGCCATCAGACCCACCCTTACTACGGCAATTTGTGGATCCAGGGTGGTGTGCGGGAACGGATGTTCTTTGCCCAGACGCCAGAACGCGCACCGACACTGAACAAGACGCCGCTTGTCAAATGGCACTGGCGTTATGCCTACGTCAGTTCCACCCATCAGATGTTGCCGCCTGCCTTGCATGACACCTTCGATTTCACGCACCACAGCATCGCAAGCGGCGCGCTGCTGCATACAAAGTTTCTGCCGGACATCGCGGCGAAATCCGCCGAAGAACTGCGGCGCAAAGAACACTTTCAGAACAGCGAAAGATATCAGGACTATCATAGGCGACTGGCGGCGGACCTTTCGCTTTGGCATGAAGGGTCAATACGCTATCAGGGGCCGGATCAGCTTGTCGAACGCGGGTTGATGTCAAAGGGCAGCTGGCTCTGATAGGCTGGTGCTGAGGTAAGAGAGGCAGAAGCAAAGCTTGGGTCTTTTCACATCATATCGGTTGCGCCTGCAACGGCGGCGCTGGCGGTTGCGCGCGCGCCGCAAAGGCCGCGACCTGACCTCTGTCGTTGATAATACCGCACAGATCGGTGCGGGCGATATCCTGCTGTTCTGCACCTTCCGGAATGAGGATGTGCGACTGCCCTTCTTTCTGGATTATTATCGCAAGCTGGGCGTCGATCACTTCCTGATGGTGGACAACGACAGCAGCGACGGCGGACGCGCCTATATGGCGCAACAGCCCGATGTCTCTCTCTGGGCCACAAAGGCCGCCTATGGCGAGGCGCGGTATGGCATGGATTGGCTGAGCTATCTGCAGGGGCGATATGCCCATGGGCGTTGGGCGCTGACGGTCGATGTGGACGAGTTTTTTGTCTATCCGTTCTGCGATACGCGCCCTCTGCGGGCGCTTGCTGACTGGCTGGATGCGTCAGAGGTGCGGTCCTTTGGTGCAATGATGCTGGACATGTACCCCAAAGGCCCGGTGGGCGAGACGCGCTATCAAAAGGGCGACGATCCCTTTGCCGTGGCCAATTGGTTTGATCCCGGCAACTACACCATCTCGCGCAATCCGCTGTTGCGGAACCTGTGGATTCAGGGTGGACCACGCGCGCGCCAGTTCTTTGCCAACAAACCCAAACAGGCCCCGGCACTGAACAAGGTGCCGTTTGTGAAATGGCAGCGGCATTATGCCTATGTCAGCTCCACCCATATGATGCTGCCGCGCGGGCTCAACCTTGTCTATGAGACGCAAGGCGGAGAAAAGACATCCGGCGTATTGTTGCATGCCAAATTCCTTAACACCTTTCACGATAAAGCGGCGGAAGAGGCCGCGCGCGGTGAACATTATGCCGCCGGGCAGGAATACAAATCCTATGCCGACCGCCACGGGTCCGATCCTGATCTCTGGTGCGCGTGGAGCGAGAAATACATCAACTGGCGTCAGCTTGAAGTGCTGGGCCTGATGTCAAAGGGGAACTGGGCATGACCCTTGGCGTCGTCATGCTGGTCCATAACCGGTTTGAGCGGGCGGCCGAAATGGTGCGCCTCTGGGCCGATGCAGGTTGCCCTGTCGTTGTGCATGTCGACAGCAATGTCGAGGCGCAGGTCTATGACGGCTTTGTCAAAACGCTGGACGATCTGCCGGACGTGCGGTTTTCCAAACGCTACCGCTGCGAATGGGGCACATGGGCCATGGTCGCGGCCACGCAAGACGCTGTGGCGCTGCTGCTCGAAGATTTCGCCGAGGCCACACATGTCTATCTGGCCTCTGGCGCCTGCCTGCCGCTGCGCCCGGTTGCAGAGTTGTGCACCTATCTGGACCGTCATCCCGATACCGATTTCATCGAAAGCGCGACAACAGCGGATGTGCCATGGACGGTGGGCGGGCTGGACCGCGAACGGTTCACCCTGCGGTTTCCGTTTCCATGGAAAAAAAGGCGTCTGCTTTTTGACCGCTTCGTGCGCCTGCAACAGGCCGTGGGGTTCAAACGGCGCATTCCCGAAGGATTGGTGCCGCATATGGGCTCACAGTGGTGGTGCCTGACCCGCCAGACGCTGGAGGCCATCCTTGGTGACCCGCGACGCGGCCTCTATGACCGCTATTTCAAACGGGTCTGGATCCCTGATGAAAGCTATTTTCAAACCCTTGTGCGCCTGCACGCGCGCCGGATTGAAAGCCGGTCACTGACCCTGTCGAAGTTCGATTTTCAGGGCAAACCCCACATCTTTTTTGATGACCACCGCGAACTGCTGTCCCGGACCAACTGCTTTGTCGCACGCAAGATCTGGCCGCAGGCTTCCCTGCTTTACCGCAGTTTCCCGCGTGCGCCCGACCCCGCACTGGCGGCGGCTGAGCCGCGCACAGGGTCCGTTGACCGGCTGTTTTCACATGCCGTCGACCGGCGCACGCTGGGCCGTCCCGGTCTTTACATGCAAAGCCGCTTTCCAACCCAGAACCGGCAGAACGGCTTTGCCGCCGCCCCCTATGCGGTGCTGCATGGGCTGGATGCGGTCATCCCGGATTTCAAGACATGGCTGACCCGGCAAACCGGCGCGACCGTCCACGGCCGGCTATTTGGTAAAGATCGCGCGCATTTCGCCGATGACAGCACGATCTATCGCGGCGCGTTGTCCGACAGTGCCCGTTTGCGCGACTACAATCCGCAGATGTTCCTGACCAACCTGATCTGGAACGCCCGCGATACGCATCACTGCTTTCAGTTCGGGCCAGAGGACCATCAAAAGATTACAACCACATTGGCCGACGACACCATGGCCAGCATCTGGGTGATCTCCGGGGCGTGGTCCGTGGCGCTGTATCAGTCAGGGTGGTCGGCAAGTGACATCCGCACCGAAGCGGCCCGCCTGCAGCGGATCGAGGACAAGTTCCTGCAAACGCTGCGGTCTTCCCATGCGCGCGCGCGGATCAACATCATGACGCTTGCAGATTTCGTCGAGGCCCCGATGGAGGTATTGCAGGCCATCATTGATGACATCGCCGGGCACCGTGGCACGGCCCTGACCGATGTGCCCCAGATGGTTGATCTGACAGGCCTTCCGTCCTTTCTGCAGGACCTCAAGAACCAGGGGATGCACCCGTTCCTGACCGGTGACATCACAACTCAACAGGTTGATCAGACGCCCAAGTCGCGCCGCCGCAAGCCCTATATCGTCAGCGGGAAATGAGCGGGTTTTCGTCCTTCATCCTGCTGGCGGAAATGCGCACAGGCTCCAACTTTCTGGAGGCGAACCTGAACATGGTCGATGGCGTCACCTGCCATGGTGAGGCCTTCAACACGTCTTTTGTCGGCTACCCCAAACAGGACAGCTTGCTGGGGTATGACCTGGCCGGGCGTGAGGCTGATCCACACGGCTTGCTGGCTGCGATCCGTGACAGCGACACGATGCCGGGCTTTCGCTTTTTCCACGACCATGATCCGCGTGTGCTGACAGCCTGTCTGGTTGACCCGCATTGCGCCAAGATCATCCTGACGCGTAACCCTGTCGACAGCTTTGTCAGCTGGAAGATTGCCCAGACCACTGGACAGTGGAAACTGACAAACGCCACCCACGCCAAATCGCAACAGATCCGGTTCGATCCGGCAGCGTTTGAGGCGCATCTGCAGGCGACGCAGGCGTTTCAGATCCGCGTGCAGCGGGCCTTGCAGGTGTCAGGCCAGACCGCGTTCTACATCGGCTATGACGACCTGCGCGATCTTGATGTGCTCAACGGGCTGTTGCGGTTTTTGGGCGTGGCGGGGCAGCTGTCCAACGTCAACAAGAAGCTGAAAAAACAAAACCCCGAACCGCTGGATCAGCGGGTCGCGAACTACGCCGAAATGCAGGAGGCATTGCGCGGGCTTGACCGCTTTGATCTGGGGCGCACCCCGCATTTTGAACCCACGCGCGGCCCCGCTGTGCCGACCTATGTTGCTGCTGCCAAGGCTGGGTTGCTCTACATGCCTTTACGCTCCGGCCCTGATGCGGCGGTGCGGCGCTGGCTGGCTGCGCTGGATGGTGTGGAAGACGATGCACTGCTCAGCGGGTTTTCGCAAAAGTCCTTGCGGGATTGGCAGGCCAGCCACACAGCGCATCGCAGCTTTGCGGTGCTGAGACACCCGCTGTCCCGCGCGCATGTGGCGTTCTGCGACCGTATTTTGGGTGATGGTCCCGGCAGCTTCCCCGAAATCCGCGCCAACCTGCGCAAGGTCCACAAGCTCCCATTGCCGGAAACGGCGCCCGACCTCAGCGATCCCGACTATGATGTCGCGCAACACCGGATGGCATTCCTTGGGTTTCTGAAATTCCTGCGCAACAATCTGGCCGGCCAGACCAGCATTCGCGTTGATCCGTCATGGGCCAGTCAGTTGACGCTGTTGCAGGGGATCGCGCAGTTCGCACTGCCGGATGTCATCATGCGCGAGGAAACACTGGCACAAGAGCTGGGGACACTTTGCGGGGCGCTGGATATCACCGCACCTGCGCTTGGCCAAACAGAGCATGCGCAAACTGATTTGCTGCGCCGGATCAACGATGCCGAACTGGAAGAGGCTGCGCGGGCCGCCTACAGCCGCGATGTAGAAGTCTTTGGATTTGGGAATTGGGCTGCGGCCTAGGCCGCTTGGGACGATTGTGTTTCCGTCAGGATTGCGTGCAATGTCGCGGCATCGCTATTGGCACGCAGCTTGGCGCAGACATTGCTATCACGCAGTGTGCGCGACACCAGCGCAAGCGCCTTCAAGTGGTCCACACCTGCATTTTCAGGCGCGATCAGCGCAAAAACCAGATCAACAGGCTGGCGGTCCACGGCGTCAAAGCTCAGCGGTTTTTCCAGCCGCAGAAACAGGCCGACCACCTTTTCAACATTGGCGAGGCGGGCATGTGGCAAGGCAACACCCTGCCCCACGCCTGTCGGTCCCAGACCTTCGCGTTCGATCAGCGCGTCAATGACAGCGCCACCTGGCAAACCATGGCTGGTTTCAGCCAATTCACCCAGATCGTGAAAAAGGCGCTTCTTGCTGGTGCAGCCTGCGATGGATTTCACCGCGTTCGGCAGAAGGAGCGTGCCAAGTTCCATTGCGAAAGTCTTTCCTAAACTGCGGCCTACCCGGTCGCCCGCGGGTCAATCCAGCCGATGTTGCCATCATCGCGGCGATACACGACGTTGACCCCATTATGTTTCTCATTGCGAAAAACCAACACTGGCGCGTTGGCAATTTCCATTTGCATTACGGCCTCGCCTACAGAAATCGAAGGGATCTTCGTTTCCATCTCAGCGACGATCATTGCTGAGACTGCGTCCTGCTCGGCCTCTTCCGACTCATCTCTTGGAGCGAGGATATAGGACCCGGCATCTGAAAGTTCAACTGGTTGTGAACGCTCTTTGTGATGGTCTTTCAGGCGGCGTTTGTAGCGCCGCAACTGCTTGTCCATCTTCTCAGAGCTGAGGTCAAAAGCGGCATAGATTTCAGTCGCTTTGCCGCTGGCCTGGGCGTTGAGCCCGGTCGAAAGATGCACAACGGATTCGCAAACAAACTCGTGCCCCGACTTGGAGAACGTTACGTTCGCTTCGGTCGGGCGCCCGGCATATTTGCCCAGCATGTCGTCCAGTTCTGTTTTGACATGGGTCTGAAGGGCCGCGCCGATGTCGATCTGCTTGCCGCTGATTTGGTAACGCATCTTGTCTCCTTTGGTGGTTGCGAAAGGGCACGATGCGGATCACCCCAAAGGGTGTTCAACGGCACAATTCACAGAGTGGGAACCAGATGAAACCCCGGATACTGCTGCCTTGCCCCAAATCGCCGGCGGTTGGCCGACAGATGCGCGGGGAAAGAACACGGGCGTTTCATCACCACTATTTGGCGACGAAACCCATCGGTTTGTCAATGTGGCACGCACTGCCTGCGCAAAAGAATCAGGTCACGCGAAAGCTGTTGCCAAGGTAAACGCGGCGCACGTTTTCGTCCTGAATGACCTCTTGCGTGGTGCCGCTCATCAGGACCTGCCCGTCATGCAGAATATAGGCGCGGTCGACGATCTGCAGGGTTTCCTGCACATTGTGGTCGGTGATCAGCACCCCGATACCCCGGTTTTTCAGATCCGATACAAGATGGCGGATATCGCCCACGGCAATCGGGTCGACACCTGCAAAGGGTTCATCCAGCAGCACATATTTTGGACCGGCGGCCAGACAGCGCGCAATCTCGACCCGGCGTCGTTCACCACCTGACAGCGCCAGCGCCGAGGCACGCCGCAGATGTTCGATCGAAAACTCTGACAACAGTTCTTCCAGCCGCTCGCGGCGCTTGTGCCGGTCGCGCACGGCGATTTCGAGGATTGCCTTGATATTGTCCTCGACACTCATCCCGCGAAAGATCGACATTTCCTGCGGCAGATAGCCGATGCCCATTTGCGCCCGACGATACATCGGCAAGGTCGTTACCTCTTGCCCGTCGATCATCACGCGGCCACCTTCGGGCGTGACCAGTCCGGCAATGGAGTAAAAGCAGGTGGTCTTGCCAGAGCCGTTGGGGCCCAACAGCGCCACAACCTCGCCACGGCCCAATTCCATGCTGACATCGCGGATTACCGGGCGCTTGCGATAGCTTTTGCGCATGTTGATGATCTGCAGTCCGGCGCTGCCATCCTGCACGGACAAATGTGGGGCGCCCGCCATCAGTTGCCGCTGCCTTGTTGCAGCACGGTGCGCACACGGCCGTCCATCTGGGCAGTGCCGTCTTCGAGATTGATTGTCATCTGGGCTGCTGAAATGGCACTGCCACCCTGGGTCAGCAATACGTCACCATTCAGCACCAGAAAGCCCGTTGTCACATCATATTCCGCAGTCTGCGCCTCGGCAGCTTCGGCCGCAGTCACGAACGTTACGCCGCCAGAGGCCAAGAGCCGCGAAATCTGCGTTGTATCCGCACCGTAAACCACCTCGACCCGCGCCGCATTGAGCCGCGCATCGCCTTGGGCGATCAACACATTGCCTTCAAAAACGGCCTGCCCGGTGTCCTGATCAACAGCCAGCGAGTCTGCCGTGACCTCAATCGCTGCCGAGGTATCAACGGTGATTCCCCCCAGATCGACATTGGTCTGGGCCCACGCGATGCCCGCAAAACCAAGGCATATTGATGCGCAAAGCACGATCCGGGTCAGCATCAACAGGGTTCCTTCATCACGGTGTATGCGGGCTATATAGCAGGCGGACGCCCTCGGTGAACAGCAACTGCATGCCCTGATCGTCGCTCGCCATGGTATAGCGCATCTTGCCTGCGGTCATTTCACCGAACGGTGCGCGGATTTCCAGCAGCCCCGAAGAGGTGACAACACCGGTGTCCAACAGCGCGGTCAGCCCGTTGGTTTCCATCTGATAGCCGCTGGATGTGCGCATCCGGGCCAGCCCCAGAAACTCTGCCACCTTGGCGCGGCCATCGACACCACCTTCGGTGGCAGTCACCTCAAGATAGCTGCCATCGGGGTTGTCCATGCGCATTTCCATGGCGGAAAAGCTGACCGTGTCGGGCTTCGTGCTATCCGGCACGGCGGATTTCGCGGCAATTACCACGGTTGCGCCATCGTCGGTCAGCCCCGAAAACTCTGGCGCATTGACGCGTTGTTCGCGGGCCATGGCTGCGACCTCTGCCAGGATCAGCTCTGACGGTTCACTGCTGCCGCGTGCAAACAGAAACAGCGTTGATAGCAGCGCCAGCGCGAAAAGCGGCAACAGAATCTTGGCCCAGCCGACCAGCGCAGAATGCAGGTTTGTGGGCGTGTCCATCTGTCAGACCACCCCGGCCCGCAGGCAGTCGTGCACATGCAGGATACCCTCAGGCCTGCCATCGCCATCAGGGGCCACGACAAACAGGCAGGTGATCTTGCGGTCGTTCATCAGCGCCAGCGCCTCTTCTGCGAGGGCTGTCGGGGCGACGGTCGCCGGGTTTTTGGTCATGACCTCGCCTGCGGTGTGATCAAGCAGGCCTGCCATATGACGGCGCAAGTCGCCGTCGGTCACGATCCCGCACAGCCGCCCGGCATCATCGGTCACACCCACGACGCCAAAGCCTTTCTGACTGATCGTCAACAGGGCCTCACTCATCGGTGTGGTTGCAAGGGCCAGCGGCAATTCAGACCCGCGATGCATCAGATCGGCGACTTTCGACAGACGTGCGCCCAGCTTGCCGCCGGGGTGAAACTCGCGAAAGTTTTCCGGTGTAAAGGCGCGATGTTCCATCAGTGCCACGGCCAAGGCATCGCCAAGGGCCAGCGTCATGGTCGTTGACACCGTGGGCACCACCCCGGTGCCGCAGGCCTCTTGCGCAGGAGGCAGGATGATGGCGACATCTGCGCGTTGCAGCAGGGTACTGTTCGGGCGGCTGGCCACGCCGATCATCGGAATGCCAAAGCGGCGGGTATAGGCGACCAGATCGGACAGTTCCGGTGTTTCACCGGAATTGGACAGGACCAGCACGACATCGCCACGCGTCATCATGCCCAGATCGCCATGGCTGGCCTCTGCCGGGTGCACAAAATGCGCCGGTGTTCCTGTGCTGGCAAATGTCGCCGCGATCTTGCGCGCGATATGGCCCGACTTGCCCATGCCGGTGACAATCACACGGCCCTTGGCCTCCAGCAGCAGCGTGACGGCGGCGGCAAAGCTGTCGCCAAGACCATCAGCCAGCTGGGTCAGCGCCGTGGCCTCTTGCCGGATCACCCGCTGTGCGGTGTCCCTGAAGGTGTCGGAGCGGTCCATCAGTGGGCAAATATGTCGATGTCCGGCCAGCCTGCCAGATCAAGGCGCGCGCGGGTTGGCAGGAAATCAAAACAGGCTTGCGCCATCTCTGTGCGACCCTCGCGCGCCAGAAGGACGTCGAATTTTTCGCGCAGTTGGTGCAGGTAGAGGACATCCGATGCCGCATAATCCAGCTGTGCTGCGGTCAATGTCGGCGCGCCCCAGTCACTTTGCTGCTGGTGCTTGGAGATATCGATGCCCAGGATTTCCTGCAGCAGGTTCTTCAGCCCGTGCCGGTCGGTGTAGGTGCGCACCAGTTTCGACGCGATTTTGGTGCAATAGACAGGCGCCGTGACCGCACCAAAGCGATGCAGCAGCGCCGCAATATCAAAGCGACCGAAGTGAAACAGCTTCAGCACGTCAGGGTTTTCCAGCATGGCGCAAAGATTGGGTGCGCTCGTTTGACCGGGCGCGACCTGAATAAGGTGGCAATCCCCGTCGCCCCCCGACATCTGGATCAGGCACAGGCGGTCACGATGCGGGTTCAGCCCCATGGTTTCGCAATCGATGGCGACAACAGGTCCCAGATCAAGACCGTCAGGCAGGTCGTTCTTGTAAAGATGATTGGCCACAGCGCGCCCTTTCCTGCGGTGATGCTATGTCATCAGATACGGCGCTTGCTGCTGATCCTCAAGGGCAAGGGGTTTGTCTAACCGGCAGCTGACAGCACCGGGCGCAGTTTGACAGCGCGGCCAGCATGCACTGACAGCCAGGCCTGAAAGTCGGACGGTGACATTGGTTTTGCAAAACCAAAGCCTTGCCCGATGGCACAGCCGCGCTGTGTCAGGTGGCTGGCCTGCGTTTCATGCTCCACCCCTTCGGCGACAACCTGCAAGCCCAGCTCGCCAGCCAGTGCAAGAATCGCGCGGACCACGCTGTCGGCGCTTTGGTCCGGCAACGGGCTGACCAGTGACCGGTCCAGTTTGATCCCGCGCAGTGGCAATTGCGTCAGCCGCGAAAGCGATGCATAGCCGGTGCCAAAATCATCCAGCTCCAGCGCGATCCCGCTTTCCGCCAGACTGTCGATGTTGATGGCGGCCATGTCATCCTTGCCGCTGATCAATGTGGTTTCCAAAACCTCGACCACCACCTGATCCGCGTCGATCCCCAGACGCCGCAGGGTGAGCAGGAACCGCTCCAGCAGGTTGGGATCAGAAATGGTGGCAGGTGACGCATTCAGCGAAATGCAGGGCCGCCAGATGCTCTCTTCCTGCCACCCGCGCGCGTAGCGTAAGGCGGCGGACCAGACGGCATGGTCCAGCTCGACCATCAGCCCGGCACCTTCCACGGCGGGCAGAAACTCATGCGGGGACAAAAGTCCGCGTTTCGGATGCCGCCAGCGGGCCAGCACCTCTGCCCCATGGAGGGTGCCGTCAGACAGCCTGACCTGTGGCTGAAACCAGGGCTCGATCTCGCCATTGCGCAGCGCATCGCGCAGTTCGACCTGCATTTGCTGAAATTGCTCCAGCTCTGTGCGCATTTTGGCAGTAAAGGCATAGGCCATATCCCCACCATCGGCCTTGGCAAAGCGCAACGCCACAGCGGCATCCGCCACGATGTCCAGCGGTGGCCGATCCTCGCCATCAAGGCACAGGTGGCCAATGCTGCCGGTGATGTTGATGCGGCGACCATTGATCTGAAAAGGGTGGCGCAGGGACGTCAGGATACGGTCCGCCAGAATCTCGGGCGTCTCGTAGCCGACGATGACAAATTCATCACTGCCGACACGGGCGACGTGATCATCATGGTTCACGCAACTGGTCAGGCTGCGCCCCACCGCCATCAAAAGGGCATCGCCAATTTCTGGGCCCAACATATCATTGATGGCCTTGAAATCATCCAGTCCGACAAGCAGCAGCGCATGATCCTGCACGCTTTTGCTGGCCTGTCCGTTGCTCATATAGTTGGCAAAGCCTGTGCGGTTCGGCAGCCCGGTCAGCTGATCATGGCTGACCATATGTGACAGGCGATTGTTCATCTCACGCAGCTTTTGGCGTGAAGCCTGCAAATCCAGCGTTTGCCGCCGCAACGTCTGGAAAGAGACCTGAACGGCCCGCTGTGCCGGCAGAAAAATCAACCCCGCCTCCAGAACAATCACAACCGTGGCAGCCACAAGGATCAGGCTTTGCTGGTGCAGTTTCTGCCGGGCATCATTGCGCAATGCAGCTGAAAAAAGTGTGGTCGCCGCATTGATGTCGCGCTGAAGGCCGCCATCCTCGAACAGCGCCTCAAGCCGGGCAAACGTCTCCATCCGTCGGCTGCTGGCACCGTTGGCAACCAGGCGGGCGAGCGTCAGGAAATGCCGCATCTTTGCGTTCAGCGGATCGGCACTGCCATAAAAATGTTCCTGCAAGGCATCGGTGCGGGTACCGTTCCCGGCCAGCGTGGTATGCACCACCGTCAGCGCAGCAATCGCATCGGCGAGTGCAGCTTTGCTTTCAGCATCGCCATCGACAAAGGCGCGGGCAGTTTGCACCACCCTCGCGGCCTCGATCTGTTGCTGGTTGCTGATGTCGATGGTGCGGGCCAGCGCCACCTCTTCCTGGCTTGCGGCGCGGTGCAGCAGGTACATGCTGACCAACAGACCCAGAAAGATCACGACTGCGAGGCAATAATGGACCCACAGCCTTTCCGGGTCACGCCGGCCTTTGCGCGAAAATACGTGCCGCGCTTGCAAGAGTGTTGCAATCATTCTGCGTGGTCCCCCATGACGCAGACTGGATATGCACATCAATTACTTAAGGGTCGGTTGATACCGCAAAAGATCAGCCGTCAATTGCAAGATCATAGCGCTTCTTGATCCGGTCGACCAAGGTGCCATCGCGCAGGGGGACCGCCAGTTTCCTGTCGTAGTCGATGAAACCCAGACCGCTGTAATAACGCAGACCGGGCACGTTGTCGGCGCGGATCGTCGCGTCAATGCTGCGCACGCCCGCCGCGATTGCCGCGCTGCGCGTGGCGGCAAACAGGTGTTGCCCCACACCTTTGCCGGCCGCATCACCTGCTACAAAACTGGCAATATATCCCCAGCCCGCCTGCGCCTCTGCCTGATCGGGGTCAGGTCCATCCAGATGCTGAAACCCGAGAATACGGCCATCCAGTTCTGCCACATGGCAACAGATGGCGGTCGGTCGGACAATGTAGTCCTGCAGCATGCGGTCGTCGTCGAACGGCGTCTGATGCGCCGTTGTGCCGCCAAGCGCGATGATCTCATTCAACAGCATGGCCATCTGCGCTGCATCTGCTGGTGTCGCCTGCCTGATGATCATAGGGCCGCCGCCAGTTTTTCGTAGCACGCGGTAAAGGCGTCGCGGGTTGCGACCGGCGGGCGAAGGCGGATTTGCAAGCTTTCTGTCATGGCCGGGTCCTGTTTTCCGAAAAACCTGTTGGCTTCGGCTTCCGAAAATCCGGCGATTTGCACAGCCTCCAGCCATGCCGACAGCTTGTCGGCTTTCTTGATCTGGCGCTTGACCGTCACGGGGATTTGCGCAGGCAGGCCAAAACGCAGATGAATCGCCGCAGTCAGCCGGTCGTCCAGTGCGCCGTAGCCCGGACCGACCGCCGCCTTCACCGGGCTGATCATGTCGCCAATCACATATTCAGGCGCATCATGCAGCAATGCGGCCAACTGCCATTTGATGGGGGCTTTGGGATGCTGGCGGGCGAAAATCTCTGTCACCAGCAGGGAATGTTCGGCGACCGAATAGGCATAATCGCCCTTTGTCTGGCCGTTCCAGCGCGCGACAAAGGCCAGCCCATGGGCGATATCCTCAATCTCGATATCCACCGGTGTCGGGTCAAGCAGATCAAGCCTGCGGCCAGACAGCATGCGTTGCC
>JAHDGO010000012.1:613-2734 GCA_020627605.1 Yoonia sp. | reverse complement strand
GCATCAGATGTCTCTGCAAAGGGTGCGGACCGGGTTCAGGCGCGATAAAACCGTACCTCCGCACGATTGCCAACGCCCAATTAAGCTTTGGCCGCTAGATGGCGGGAAACCATTGCCCGACAATGGCCCTGATTGCGCGACATTGCGGCCATTGTCGCAGATCACATGCCCTGCTATCAGGCGCCAAACCCTTTATCGCGCGCGTCAGGAGACCGTACATGAAAGACTATATCGTCAAGGATATCGACCTCGCCGCCTATGGCCGCAAGGAACTGGATATTGCCGAAACCGAAATGCCGGGTCTGATGGCCCTGCGCGAAGAATACGGCGACAAGCAGCCACTGAAAGGCGCGCGTATCGTCGGGTCGCTGCATATGACGATCCAGACTGCTGTTCTGATCGAAACACTGACCGCCCTTGGGGCTGATGTGCGCTGGGCGTCCTGCAACATCTTCTCCACACAGGATCACGCAGCAGCCGCCATTGCGGCAGGCGGCACGCCGGTCTTTGCGATCAAGGGCCAGTCCCTGGAAGAGCATTGGGATTACCTTGATAAATCCTTCCTCTTCCCCGAAGGCCCGAACATGATCCTCGATGATGGTGGCGATGCGACGCTCTATGTCCTGCTGGGCGCACGCGCCGAGGCTGGCGAGGATATCATCCCCGTCCCGCAGTCCGAAGAGGAAGAGGTGATCAAAAAGCAGATCGCCAAGCGTATGGCCGAAAGTCCCGGCTGGTTCACCAAGACGCGCGATGCCATCAAGGGTGTCAGCGAAGAGACCACCACCGGCGTGCATCGCCTTTATGATCTGCACAAGAACGGGCAGTTGCCTTTCCCTGCGATCAACGTGAACGACTCTGTGACCAAGTCGAAATTCGACAACAAATACGGCTGCAAGGAATCGCTGGTCGACGGTATCCGCCGCGCCACTGACACGATGATGGCGGGCAAGGTTGCCGTGGTCATGGGCTATGGTGATGTTGGCAAAGGGTCTGCCGCGTCGCTGCGCGGTGCTGGTGCCCGCGTCAAGGTGACAGAGGTCGACCCGATCTGCGCCCTGCAAGCGGCCATGGATGGTTTTGAGGTCGTGCTGCTGGAAGATGTCATTTCAGACGCCGACATCTTCATCACCACGACCGGCAACAAGGACGTGATCCGCATCGAGCATATGCGCGAGATGAAGGACATGGCCATTGTTGGCAACATCGGTCACTTCGACAATGAAATTCAGGTCGCTGCCCTGAAGAACCACAAATGGACCAACATCAAGGAACAGGTGGACATGATCGAAATGCCGTCAGGCAATCGTCTGATCCTCTTGTCCGAAGGCCGCCTGCTGAACCTTGGTAACGCAACAGGCCACCCGTCGTTTGTGATGTCGGCCTCTTTCACCAATCAGGTTCTGGCCCAGATGGAGCTTTGGAACAACGGCGACGCCTATGACATCGGCGTGCATATTCTGCCCAAGCATCTGGATGAAAAGGTCGCGCGCCTGCATCTGGCCCGGATCGGCGTCAAGCTGACCGAACTGAAGAAAGAACAGGCGGATTATATCGGTGTTACAGTCGACGGCCCCTTCAAACCGGAACACTATCGCTACTGATTTCCCTTATATTTCAATGCGAAAGCCGCCTCTTTCTGGGGCGGCTTTCGTCGTTTTTGCGATCCCTTCGGAACCATTCAGCGCGCCACACCGTTTCCAATCCATAGTCAAACTTGACACAGAGGAGAGAGAAATGACCCTGAAGGAACTTCTGACATCAACCGCACTGACCGTGGCTTTGGCCGTCCCTGCCTTTGCTGAAAATCACGCAGCGGAAGTGGAGACCGAAGTCGAAGCTGAAGCCGAAATGGCGGCATCATCTGACGTCGACAGCATGGATCTCGAAGGCGAGGCAGAAGCCGAAGCCGAGAGCATGATGGCCGAAGGCGAAGCCGATGTTGAGGGCGCCGAGGACGTTGACACGATGATGGCTGAAGGTGAGGCCGAAGTTGACGCCGAGGCCGAGGACACAATGACTGTCGACGCTGACACGCTGGTCCCCGAAAACGAGCTTGAAGTCGAAGGCGAAGACAGCATGGTCGCCGAGGCTGAGACCGATATGGAAGACCCTTGGTGA
>JAHDGO010000012.1:0-603 GCA_020627605.1 Yoonia sp. | reverse complement strand
AGACCCAAAGTTTGGTGAATTTGCCGGCATGACCGTCGCCGACATCGTTGGTCTGGACGTCACAAGCGCCGACGGTGAAGACGTGGGTGAAATCGACTATCTGATTTCGTCTGACAATGGCTATGAGGCCATCATCGGCATTGGCGGTTTCCTGGGTCTTGGCGAATACACTGTGGCGCTGCCACTGGAAAACTTCGCCATGGTCGACGGTGAACTGAAGCTGGACGAAGCGACAGAGGCCGAACTCGAAGCCATGCCAGAGATCGACGAGTCAGAAATTGACGCGCTCGATGGCGACTACGTCATTGGCTAACACGGCCCTTTGATCACGCAATGACGCCCGGATGTTTGCATCCGGGCGTTTTTCGTGTCTGCAATGGGCATGCAGGAGTTGTGTGCGTGACCCAGACCCAACCGCCCCCGGGGCCAGAACGTCAAAATATGAACAGGCCCGACAGGGCCCGAAAGCCGCCTATCCTGCGCGCCATGGTTCGGTCAGCGGTCGCCACAACGGCTTGGCTGCTGATCGTCGGCTCTGTGATCGCGGGGCTTTTGGCCGTGGCCCACCCCGACAGTCCGTTGCCGCCGGAATGGAACCCGACT
>JAHDGO010000449.1 GCA_020627605.1 Yoonia sp. | reverse complement strand
GCTTTGCCCCGGCTATGTGGACACGGCGATTGTGCGCAACCAATTGCCGGGGCTGATGAAACGCTTCGATGTGGACGAGCAGGGCGCGATTGACGCCATCGCCAAAGGCAACCGCCACCGCAAGCTGTTGGAGGTTGATGAAACCACGGCCGCCGCCATGTGGCTTTGTTCAGACGGGGCGCGCAGTGTGAATGGACAGACGATCCAGATTTCAGGAGGGCAGGTCTGATGATTGCGACGGTCCTGATCCTGCTGGTTGCCGCGGTCCATTTCTATTTTCTGGTGCTGGAGATGTTCAGATGGGAACACCCCCGCACCCGTCGCGTCTTTGGCACCACGTCGGAATTTGCGGCCGAAAGTAAGGTCATGGCGGCCAATCAGGGCCTCTATAACGGGTTTCTGGCCACCGGTCTGCTTTTTGGTCTTGCCTTGGGCGTTGGCGACGGGATGATGGTCATGTTCCTGCTTCTCTGCGTGGTTGTTGCCGGGATTTACGCTGCAATGGGCGGGATCAAACCCGCACTTTATGTGCAGTCCTTGCCTGCGGCATTGGCGCTGATCGCGCTTTTGCTGAACATCTAAGGGATTGCCATGACTGACTTTGCCGCAACAAAGGCGCTGTTTCATCTGCCTGACGGGATGATCTATCTCGATGGCAACTCCCTTGGTCCCTTGCCAAAGACCACGGCGGCGCGGGTCGCGCGGGCTGTGACGGACGAATGGGGTGAAAAGGTCATCACCGGCTGGAACCGCGCGGGCTGGATGGCGCAACCCACGGAAATGGGGGACCGCATCGGCCGTCTGATCGGGGCTGAGGCTGGCCATGTCGTGCTTGGCGACACCCTGTCGATCAAGGTCTATCAGGCGCTGGCCGCTGCGATTGATCTGGTGCCTGACCGCAAGGTGATCCTGACCGACAGCGGCAATTTTCCCTCTGACATCTACATGGCCGAAGGGCTGATCAGATCGCTGGGGCGCGGGCATGAGTTGCGCGTAGTCGACCCGCAGAAGGTGGCTGATCACATCGACGATGATCTTGCGGTCCTGATGCTGACGCAGGTCGACTACCGCACGGGCCGTCTACACGACATGGCGGCGCTGACAGCCAAGGCCCATGAAGCCGGGGCCGTCACGGTTTGGGATCTGGCCCATACGGCTGGGGCGATGGCGGTTGATCTGGCGGGATGCGCAGCCGATTTTGCGGTCGGCTGCACCTACAAATACCTCAACGCGGGCCCGGGTGCGCCAGCGTTCATCTATGTCGCCCCACGACATATTGAGACCTGCCAACCGGCCCTGTCTGGCTGGCTGGGGCATGAGGCACCTTTTGCCTTCGATCTTGACTATCGTCCCGGCACCGGGATCGAGCGGATGCGCGTCGGCACACCGCCGGTGTTGCAGATGGCGGCACTCGATGCCGCTCTGGACATCTGGGACAGCGTCGACATGGATGCCTTGCGTGCCGCCTCTGTCGCGCTGACAGAGCAGTTCATCGCGGGAATAGAGGCCGCCTGCCCCATGTTGACCCTCGCCAGCCCCCGTGACCCGGCCGCGCGCGGCAGTCAGGTGTCATTCCGGTTTGCTGATGGCTATGCCGCGATGCAGGCCTGCATCGCGCAGAACCTGATCGGCGATTTTCGCGCCCCTGACATCATGCGTTTTGGGTTCACGCCGCTTTTCATTGACGCTGGCGATGTGGACCGCGCCATCGCAATCGTCAGCGACGTGATGACCAACCGGCTCTGGGATGATCCGCAATTCAAGACACGCGCCCGCGTGACCTAGCCTTCACCCAGAAATGTCGTGTTTTCGCGCGGGGCGTCACTGTCAAATCCGTGGATTTCGACATTCAGTGCGGCACCCAGCAGGATCAGAT
>JAHDGO010000448.1 GCA_020627605.1 Yoonia sp. | reverse complement strand
GTTGCAGCGTTTGAGGAATGGGTGAAGCAGGAAATTCAGACGTCGACCCAGTTTGAGACGGGCCGCCGCCTGATTGATGTATCGGATCTGTCTTAGGGGCGGCTTCTGCCGCTCGTCAGATCAATGGGTGCTAAGCCGGGTGATTTCTTCCTTCAGCATCAGCTTTTGCTTCTTGAGTTTTGCAAGTTCGAGGTCGTCCGAGGCAGGGCTGCGCTGCAACACCTCTACATGCTCCGAGAGGGATTGATGCTTCTTCTTCAGTTCCTGCAAATGCGAACTCAAGCTCATGGTCGTACTCCTCTGGTTGTGATGTTTGTCAATTGCACCACATCACGTGAGCCAAGTCACGCTGCACGGCAGCAAATCGACATGCTCCACAGATTTGTCCACAAAAGTTGCGAAAACTTTAACGCCAGATGGGCAGAATCGCGCCATTGCGTAAAACCTGCGCGACCGCTGGGGTGTAGCTTTCTGCGTCACCAGCGTGCACCGGACCGCTATGCATGACCAGCGGTGTCGTCATCCGAAACGCGGCGCGCCCTTCCTGCCTCGCCTGCAGCAGAAACAGTTCCGGCGCGCGGCCCTCGCGCCCCATGATGGGGCAGAGTTTGACCGCGCCAAGACGCCCGTGAAGGGCGGCAAGTACCTCTGGCAAACGCTCCATCCGCTGGATCAGCGTTAGATAGCCACGCGGCCCGACCCGGCGCGCACCGATGGACAGCCAATCGGCAAGCGGCGTGTCACCGCCAAGGGCCACGTCGCGCCCGCTATCCTGTGCTGCTGACCCTGCGGTCCGGTCGAAATAAGGGGGATTCATGATGACATGGTCAAAGCGTTCCTGGCGCAGGTCGGCAGGCAGGGCGCGCAGGTCGGCGGTGATGACATCCAGCGGCAGATCGTTCTCTGCGGCATTGCGGCGGGCAAGGTCGGCGTAATCCTCTTGCAGCTCGACCCCTGTCACATGGATGCCCGGCACCCGTGTGGCGAGGCATAATGCGGCAGTGCCGACGCCACATCCCAGCTCCAGCACCTTTTGCCCCGCCTTCGGCTCTGTCGCGGCGGCCAGCAGCACTGGATCAACCCCCGCGCGGTAGCCCTTGCGCGGTTGCCAGATGCGCAACTGCCCACCCAGAAAATCATCACATGTCAGTGCGTCAGTCACGGCCCAGGTCAATCTCGCCGTCGCGCATCACGGCCTCTGCCATGAACAGATCGCGGTCCAGCACCATCAGCCGCCGCGGCATAATGCCTATGCTGCCTTCAAGGACGCTCATGTTTACGTCGAAGGTGAACCAGTCTATACCCTCGCTGTCCAGAAGGGCGGTTGCAAAGGCGATGACCGTGGGGTCGTTGGTGCGCAGAAGCTCTTTCATATGCGCAGACCTAAGGCGCGGTTTGACCGTTGTCTATTCACTTGACGGAAACTTCAATGAGCCTCGATACCGCTGCAACCAAACCGCATGAACGACTGGCTGCGGCGCTGGCCGATGATCTGGACAAGGTCAACACGCTGATCCGCGACCGTATGGCGTCAGAACATGCCCCGCGTATCCCAGAGGTGACGGCCCATCTGGTCGAGGCTGGCGGCAAGCGTTTGCGCCCGATGCTGACCCTCGCTGCGGCGCGCATGTGTGGCTATGACGGCCCCTATCATGTGCATCTGGCCGCCACGGTGGAGTTCATTCACACCGCAACCCTGCTGCATGATGATGTCGTTGACGAAAGCCAGCAACGGCGCGGCCGCCCCACCGCGAACCTGCTCTGGGACAACACATCCAGCGTGCTGGTGGGCGATTACCTTTTTGCCCGATCCTTCCAGCTGATGGTTGAAACCGGATCGATGCGGGTTCTGGATATTCTGGCCAACGCTGCGGCGACTATT
>JAHDGO010000447.1 GCA_020627605.1 Yoonia sp. | reverse complement strand
GCGCCATCAGGGCATCGTCCGGCGCCGGGGCCTGCCCGCGCGCCTCTGCCAGCAGGGCGTCAATCATATCATCACTCCGGTCGGTCATCGTGATACCCCAATTCTGCCTTGCGCCCTTCCAGAAGGCTGGCCAAGGCCCGTTTCCCGCGTGCTGTAAGACTTTCCACGGACCGCACGCTAATGTCCATGATCTGCGCAATGTCGGGGTTTGACAGCCCCTCCAGATGCCGCAGCGCCACCGCCTGCGCCTGCCGTTCTGGCAGTGCTGCAAGCGCATCTGACAGCGCTGTCATCCGTGCATGTGTCTGCATCTGCGCTGCCACGCTTGGCGTGCCATCTTCGGGCTCTGCCACCTGATCCAGCGACACAGCACCGCGCCGCTTGCGCAGCCTGTCGGTGCACAGATTGGCCACCACCTGATAAAGCCACGTGCTGACCTGCGCCTCGCCTTGCCGCCAGTCCGGCGCGATCTTCCACAGGCGCATCATGGCCTCTTGGGCCACATCCTCTGCCTCTGTCGGGTTGGCAAGCATCCGCGTGGCCTGCGCAAGCA
The DNA here is from genome assembly GCA_020627605.1 of Yoonia sp. Taxonomy (GTDB): domain Bacteria; phylum Pseudomonadota; class Alphaproteobacteria; order Rhodobacterales; family Rhodobacteraceae; genus Yoonia. Next base: position 1,336 of record JAHDGO010000447.1, on the reverse strand, counting down.
CCCGTGGCAGCAGGCGTTGCGTCAGAACGCGCGCCGCCTGCCCGTCGCCATGTGCGAACGCAACCAGTACGGCGGCATCTGACGCGCCGGAAAATGGGTCTGGCGATTGGATCATCTGCACCGGTGCTAGCGTCTATCCACATCAGGGGCAATCGGCAGGGGCTTGCACCCCTGCCGCGCGTGCATCAGCCGTTGTCTTTGTCGCCACCAAGGCCACCATGACGGCGCCCGCCGCGACGCTCTTTCACCGCCTCGTATTCTTCGGCAGAGATCGCGCCATCGTCGTCGGCATCCACACGGTCAAACATACGCGCGGCACGGTCACCGTCGCGCTGTGGCATCTCGTCGGCCTGGATCAGCCCGTCGCCGTTGCTATCCAGCCGTGCGATCATGCGGGTCACACGCTCTGCCGCCCGGGCGTCTGCGGCAGCGGCCATTTCCTCTGCCGAAAGTGCCCCGTCACCGTTGGTATCCGCAGCGGCAAAGCGGGATGCGGCCTGCGCCTGCAACTCGTCCTGGGTCAGTTGACCATCGCCATTGGCGTCCAGCGTCGCAAAATCGGGCCGCGCGCCGCGCTCATCCGCGGATGCCGCACCGGCTGTTGCCACAAGGCCTGTCAGAACCGCTGCCATCAAAAGTGTCTTTTTCATTGGTGTCTTCCTTTTCGCTTGCATCGCAGCGTTGTGTCGCTGCTGACCTGCTTTCAACGGCAGGCCCGCAAACTTCCGTCGCGGTGACCTGAAAAAATCAGATGGCCAAATCAGCGCACCCTCTTTTCATGGCGGGCGCGATGGTCCATGTGAGGATCAGCAAACGGAGCTTTGGCATGTCCAACGCAGAGACCCAGATCGATGACCGGCCCACCAAACCAGCCGTGTGGCGCGGCCTGCGCTGCCGCTGCCCGCAATGTGGCGAAGGCAAGCTGTTCACCCGCTACCTCAAGGTCGCAGACACCTGCCCGCACTGCGCAGAAGAGCTATTCCACCACCGCGCCGATGATGGACCGGCCTATCTGACGATCCTGCTGGTTGGACATATCCTTGGGTTTGTAATTCATTTCATGTGGGTGTCCCTGCGCCCTGACCCGTGGGTCATGGCAACGACACTGTCGATCGGCGCCATTGCGCTGTCGCTCTATCTTTTGCCACGGATGAAGGGCATGGTTGTGGGCATTCAATGGGCCCGGCGCATGCATGGGTTCGGCCACAACGGATAGGCACCTCAGCCCATGGACCAGCACCCGATCCGCGATGCAGCGACCGTAATCGTGCTGCGGGATGCGGCCACAGCCCCTGCGGTACTGATGGGGCAGCGTGGGGCCTCTGCTGTTTTCATG
>JAHDGO010000446.1 GCA_020627605.1 Yoonia sp. | reverse complement strand
CGTCTTTCGCATCGACACCGAAAACCGCGACCGCCGGATCGAGATGGATCAGGTTGCGACCATCAATACAAATCGCGGCGACTTCAAACCGCAAACCGACGTCAACCTGTCAAAGACGGAAGTGCAGGAAATCCAAGGCTGGATTGACGCACGCATGGCCCTCTTGGCGCAACGTCAAAGTGGTCTGGTGGCTGACACTGTCGAACAGCTGAACCAGACTGCGCATTGGGCACAGGCCAAAGGCACCGACGATCAGGTTGAGGCGGTGACAGACGCGCTGCTGCTGGCCATGCACGATCTGCGCAGCATTCTGGTGCGCAAACGGGCGGATCGTTTCAGCAACAAGGACTAGGGTCAGTTGCCCATCTGATGCGTGCCGTGGTCCATGTCTTCCATTGCGGCGGCATCGCGGACCTCCACGTTGAACGCCACATCCAGGCGCCCTGCGTTTTCAAAAACCAGCGTCGTCGGAACGGCCTCGCCCGCTTCAAACGGGTCACCGTTCAGGCCCATGAACATGATATGATGGCCACCTGGCGCAAGTGTCACCGTTTCACCCGCTGGCAGATCAACCCCGTCGACATGGCGCATTGATGCAACGCCATCGGACATTTCCGTCATGTGGATCATCACGCGCGGAAAATCCGCCTCAACCGCGATCAGGCGGTCATCAGTCTCACCCATATTGGTGATGGTGACATAGCCTGCACCGCTCATCGCTGTTGTCGGGGTTTCAAAGGCAAAGGGGTGATCAATCATCAGATCACCCAACTTGTATTCATGCGCGAGTGCTGAACCCGCCAGCAGGCTGGTGGCAAGAGCGGCGGTCAAAAGGCGGGTCATCAAAAGGCTCCGGCAGAACAGCATAGGGTCTTACTTTGGGCTATAGACGGCACCGCCGGCAGCTGCCAGCCTATCCGTTGCGGCAGGCTGACGCGCTTTGGCAACGGCGTCGGCCCCCGCCAACCTGCGTCATGATCAACCGGTGTCAGACCGCCTGCGGCAGCGGACGCCCTGTGTCCCATGCGATGATGTTATCCAGCGCCATCTGGCCCATCGCCTCTCGCACCTCCAGCGCGGCGGTGCCAAGATGCGGCAAGAGCGTGACATTTTCCATTGCGCGAAACGCGTCAGGCACCTGCGGTTCATTGGCAAAGACATCAAGCCCCGCACCTGCGATACGGCCATCCTGTAGCGCCGCGATCAGGGCGGGTTCATCGACCACATCGCCCCGCGCAATATTGATGAAAATGCCTGTCGGTTTCATCGCAGCAAGGGCGGCGGCATCAATCAGATGGGTATTGTCACCGCCACCGGGCACCGTGACCACAACGATATCTGAGGATGCCATCAACTCTGCAAGGGTTTCAACCTGCAAGGCTGGCAGCTCTGTCGCCTTTTCAGACCGGTTGAAATACAGCACCGGCATGTCAAACCCGTAGTGACAGCGGCGCGCCACGGCCTGCCCGATGCGACCCATGCCGATGATCCCGACCGTCTTGCCGGTCACATGGGTGCCCAGCATCTGCGTCGGTCCCCAGCCTACCCATTTGTCGGCACGGACCAGACGCTCCCCCTCGCCAGCGCGGCGGCAGGTGGCCAGGATCAGTGTCATGCCGATATCGGCTGTCGCATCGGTGACGACATCGGGTGTGTTGGACACCGCCACGCCAGCATTACGTGCCGCCTCAACATCAATATGGTTGTAACCCACCCCGAAATTCGCAAGCACGCCGCAGCGGATGTCACCGGCAAAGGCGGCGGCAGTGAACTGGTCACCCAGCGTCGGCAGGATCGCGTCATACTGGGCCAGCGCCTCAGCAGCCTCTGCCACCGTCAGACCCGCGTTCGTGTCGCGCACGGTCACGTCATAGCGGTCGCGCGCCGCC
>JAHDGO010000445.1 GCA_020627605.1 Yoonia sp. | reverse complement strand
GGATCGCGCGGTAATCCTCCCGGCTTTTGCGGATCATCTGTCTGATAGAGCGGTTGCTGGCCCCGCCCATGCGCATTTGCACCAAAACCTGCGGCAGGTAGACCAGACGCAACTGGTTGTCCTTGAGGATGCGCAGCATCGCCTCGTAATCGCCAGCAATACGGTAGCTGGTGTCGTACAGGCCAGCGCGCTGAAACACCGCACGACGCAGATAGAGGGTAGGATGCGGCGGCATCCAGCCGCGCCGCAGATGACCTGGCGCAAAGGACCCGGCGCGCCATGCCCGGATGATTCGGGTCGGGTCGGTACGGGCGACATAGTGCAGATCGCCATACACACCTTCGATGCTAGGGTCGGCAAAGGCCTGCGCAATTTGCGCCAGAACTTCAGGGCCAGCCAGCATATCATCCGCATGCAGCAATCCGACCACGTCACCGCTCGCTCGCCGGATACCCCGGTTGATGGCGTCATAAATCCCGGTGTCAACTTCGGATTGCAGGGCGGTCCCCGGCAGACCTGCCCTGCTGAGATAGGCCACGGTCCCATCGGTTGACCCGCCATCCTGCACCACATGTTCGATGGCGGGGTAGGTCTGCGCCTTCAGGCTGTCCAGCATCATGGGCAACGTGTCCCGGCCGTTGCGCACCGCAGTCACGACAGAGATTTTCATGCCGCCCTCTGCGCCTTTGCAGGCTGCGCTATAGCCAGATCAATGCCCAGAATGTCATGGATTGCGGCCACAGGCCCCGCACCGCTGACCGCCATGTGATGTGTGACCTCGGCCAGTTTCGCATCCACCAGATAGCGATACCAGAAGCCCTGCAGCACATGAAACGCCCGCGCGCGGCGACCATCCAGCATCCCCAGCCGCAGGACATAGCGGTAGAGGAAATAGAGCCCCGCGCGCAGCCCCCCCGGCAGCCGGGCATAGAAATGTTCCTTGATCCAGCGCTTGATGGCCGCAGGGCGACCCGTCGCGCGAGCGATAAGCCGTGATTGCGGCAGAAAACCGTGCCGATGGTTCAGAATATCGATCACTTCTCTGTTGGCGTAGGCATTGTGCTTGGCTGTCCACCAGTCCAGCGATTTGCGGTTGTCGTCGATGATCTGCCCCGACAGATGCGCGACGGGGCCATTGGCGATCAGATGTTCGTCCATCCAGCGGTCCTCGCACCGGCCCTGCCCGGCGCGGATCAGCCGCAACATGCGCGTCGGGAATACCCCGCCAAAACGTACTGGCTGGCCCTGAAACCACATGCTCCGCAAAACCGTCAGGCCAGCGACATCGGGCAGGCCTGCGGAAATCTCTGCCGCCAGCGTGGGTGTCACGACCTCATCTGCATCCAGACGCAGGACCCAGCCATCCTCAGGCCCCAACTGGTCCAGCGCCCAGTTGAATTGCGTCGCGTAGTTGACCCATGGATGATGCAGCACCTCTGCCCCAGCGGCACGTGCCAGCGCCACAGTGTCATCCGTCGCGCCGCTGTCGATCACCAGCACGCGGGTGGCGAACGGCGCGACCGAGGCGATGGCTCTTGCGATATGGCGCGCCTCGTTCTTGGTCAGGATGATGACAGTGATCCCGGTCATGACATCCCCCTGACCTGCATCGGATTGCCCTGCCCGATATGCCCGGCAGGCAGGTCACGCATCGCCACGGCCCGCGCGCCAAGGATCGCACCCGCGCCGATCCGGACGCCAGGGCCGACAAAGGCATCGGCACAGACCCATGCATCCGCCCCGATCCTGATCGGCATGCGGATCAGGGGCCGTGCCGGATCGCGCCAGTCATGGCTGCCCGCACACAGATGCGCATTTTGCGATATTGTTGCACGCGGCCCTATGCTGATCCGGCCCAGCGCATAAAGGATTGCATCTGCGCCAATTGCGGCATCT
>JAHDGO010000444.1 GCA_020627605.1 Yoonia sp. | reverse complement strand
CACGATCCCGGCCAAGGCCACGATGCCCGTACCGGTCATGATGATCGAGAAGGGCTGATCCATCACCAGCATTCCCACCAGCGAACCGGCTGTGGACATCACCACAGCCATCAGAACCAGCACCGAATTGTAGATGCTGTTGAACTGCGCCAGCAGGATGATGAACATCAGCCCCAAGGCACCAGAGAAGGCGACCTGCAGGAAGGCTGCCGATTCCGCCTGATCTTCCTGATCGCCGGTCCATTCCCAGGCGATCTGGCCAGCAAAGGGGCCGCCGTCGAGCCAGCTTGTCAATGTTTCGATCCGCTCCGTCGGGGTCAGCGGGGTTTCGGTGACACTGCCGTCGGCAATGGCCGCGCGCAGGTCTGCGGCGGCGCTGTCACCATCGAAGCCCAGAATGTCATAGCGGTCGGCACCACTGGCATCCTCATCAAGCACCTGCGCGACGGCGCTGTTGCCATCATCGTCGGACAGTTTGACCAGACCGGTTTCAACCCCGGCCTTCACATCGAAATAGCGGGTCTGATCGACCCGGTCGATTTGCGCCAGTTTCTGCACGGGCGTGCGGGTGATGAAGTTTGACAGCGGGATCAAACCTGATGCAGTGCGCACCTTCAGGCTGTCCAGCGTCGACAACACGCGGTCCTCTTCCGGCAACCGCACGCGAATTTCGATTTCCTCGTCAGAGCTGTCGACGCGCATCGTGTCCAGCAGGATGCCGCGCGTGACCATCTGCACCATGGCCCCCACAGTCGCCACGTCAGCGCCGTATCGCCCGGCCTTTTCCACATCGACGTCGATCTGCCAGTCGATGCCCGGCAGGGGCAGGCTGTCCTCAATCGTGATCAGGCCGGGGGTGGCGTCAAACTGCGCGCGCGCGGCGGCAGTGGCCGCCAGCAGCTCTTCCCAGTTGTCGGACTTCAGGCGCAAATGCACCGGCTTGGCAGAGGCGGGACCGCGTGACAGGTTCAGGATTTCGAAGCGGATGCCAGGGATCTGCGCAAGGTCGCGTTCCAGATTGGCGATGACGGTGTCACCGTCAAAGGCCGGATCAACACCAGTGCTGGTCCATGGGATGAAGCCCAGAAGCCGCGTTTCGGTCGACACTGTGGGCCGATCCTCCCACGGGATCAGCTCAAGCTGCAATTGCCCGATCGCGTCAGCAGGGCCTTCGGCACCGCCGGTGTTAGAGCTCAAGCCGCCTTCGCCAGCGAAGGCAAAGACACTGTCCACGCCACTGGTGGCAAGGGCAACATCCTCGACCTGTTTCAGCAGGGCGTCTTTCTCTTCCAGACTGATATTGCCGCGGGCCTGCACATAGACGATCGCCTGTTCAGGTTCTGATTCAACAAAGAATTCAACGCCATTGTTGTTGGCCCCGTAAAAGCCAAAGATCGATACCACAGTGAAGATCACGGCACCCACGGTCACAAGCGGCATGATGGGATTGCCGGTGATGAAATGCATGAAATGGCCAAATGGGCTGCGCCGATAGCCAGCCCTGATCTTGCGCGGTTTGCGTTCGATACGGGCGGCACCCATGGTGATCGACAGCAGGAACGCGCCACCAAGGAACAGTACCATCCCCGGCAGGCTGTCAAAGAAACCACCCGTTTGCACAGCCTCGCCCGACAGATAGCCCGGGTTCAGCGTCAGCATCGCGCCGGTGAAAACCACCATGATGGCAGGGAAAACCAAAACCGCACGAATGACCCAAGGCAGACGTGCGCGCAGCGCGTCAGAGGCATTGCCGAAAAGGCGGCTCATCCGGCCGGTTACGCCACCCATGACGGGCAGATAGATCAGGGCCACGACGAGTGAAGCAGAGAGCACAAAGATCAGCGTCACAGGCAACATGCCCATGAACTGCCCCGGCACACCAGGCCAGAACAACATCGGCAAAA
>JAHDGO010000443.1:242-1906 GCA_020627605.1 Yoonia sp. | reverse complement strand
GACAGAGGCCGTGCGCACACTGATCGCGGCCAACCCGCACCGTTCTGATCGCATCTTTGCCGAGGTGTTTCAGGACAACCCGCAATCGGCGCGGGTCCTGACCAACTGCGGTTTCGACTATCTGGGTGATGCAGAGGCGTTTTCCGTCTCGCGCAAGGCGACGGTTCCGACGTGGACCTATACGCTCAAAACAGGGCAATGACCGTTCCGACATTGCGGACGACCCGGCTGATCCTGCGTGCGTTGAACGAAGGTGATCTGGATGACGTCGTGCGCTATTGCAGCGACTATCAGGTTTCGCGCTGGCTGGTCCCCGTGGCGCATCCATACACCCGTGCGGATGCCGAAGAATTCCTGGCGATGGACCGCGCCGGCGAAATTGGCCGCTTGTGGATGATCATCCGCGACGGCGCGTTGATCGGCGCTGTGTCGACCGGGAAAGAGCTGGGATATTGGCTGGCCCCGCAGGCGTGGGGGCAGGGCGTCATGACAGAAGCGGCTGCGGCAGCTGTTGATCACACCTTCGAGAACGATGATCTGAGTGTCATGCGGTCCAGCCATTTTGTCGGCAACCACGGTTCGCGCCGCGTATTGGAAAAACTCGGGTTCGTGGATGTTGGCGGGCATGTGCATTTCTCGAATGCGCGGCAGGCCAATGTTCCCGGGCGCAGTATGGAACTGTCGCGCGACAGCTGGGCTGCACGGAACCATGGTTGATCTGACCTACCGGACCATGTGCGCCCAGGATTTTGAGGCGTTGCATGAAATCGTCAGCCATTGGTCCGTTGTGCGCCAGCTTGGCCGCTGGCCCTGGCCCCCCGATCCTGCATTCACACGGTCCCGCTGTCAGCCCTATCAGGGCGCAGGGTTTGTGTGGGCGGTCTGCGCTGGCACGCGTTTGATCGGTTCCATTGGCGCGACGGATGGCCAGATCGGCTATATGTACGCACCGGACGTGCATGGACAGGGGATCGCGACGCGCGTCGCGCGGGATGCCATTAGTCAAGCCTTTGTCGACTATGACTGGGATCATCTGCATGCCCCCAGCTGGCATGACAACCCGGCCTCTGCCGCTGTCCTGCGCAAATGTGGCTTTCAACATTGGCAAAGCCATTATGAGGACAGTTTTGCCCGCCGCGTGCCCACGTTACTGCACCAACACCGCCTGACCCGCCGCGATTGGGACCGCTTGAGAACCGGCGCGCAATAGACTATCGCAGCCGCTGAACCGCTGCAGAAAGCCACGCCCATGAAATTCCTCGATCTTGCCAAGGTCTACATCCGCTCTGGCGCTGGCGGGGCGGGCTGTATTTCGTTCCGGCGCGAGAAATTCATCGAATATGGCGGCCCTGATGGCGGCGATGGCGGCAATGGCGGTAACGTCATTATCGAGGCGGTCGATGGTCTGAATACGCTGATTGATTTTCGCTATCAGCAGCATTTTTTTGCTGGCAACGGTCAACACGGCATGGGCAGCCAACGCACCGGTAAAGACGGCGACCACAAGGTGCTGCGCGTACCAGTGGGAACAGAGGTGCTGGACGAGGATGAAGAGACGGTGCTGGCCGATCTGACAGAAGTCGGGCAGACCTTTGTCGTTGCCAAGGGCGGCAACGGCGGCTGGGGCAACCTGCGGTTCAAATCCGCCACCAATCAGGCACCGC
>JAHDGO010000443.1:0-232 GCA_020627605.1 Yoonia sp. | reverse complement strand
AATCCGGGGCAAGAGGCGATTGAGCGCACGATCTGGCTGCGTTTGAAACTGATTGCCGATGTGGGCCTCTTGGGGATGCCGAATGCTGGCAAATCCACCTTTCTGGCGGCAACCTCTAATGCACGGCCGAAAGTCGCTGATTATCCCTTTACCACGCTGATCCCCAATCTGGGTGTGGTCGGAATTGATGATGTCGAATTTGTCGTGGCTGACATTCCGGGCCTGATTGCTG
>JAHDGO010000442.1 GCA_020627605.1 Yoonia sp. | reverse complement strand
GTTCATCACCTCACCTGCGAGCATGAAGAAAGGCAGCGCCATCAGCGGAAAGCTGTCCATGCCGTTGTAAAGATTGCGGTAAAGCCCTGCGACCACGTTGCGCGTGTCGCCTTCATAGAGGATCAGCGCGATGGGCGATGCAAGCAGGGCGAAGACGATCGGCAGGCCGATCATGATCAGGATCAGGAAGAGGGGCAGGAACCACAAAAGCATCAGTCGGCCCCCTGAAAATCATCGGCGCCAAGCGGGCGCAGTCTGCCCCCTTGGCCGGCCAGTTTGATCACTTGTCTGATCATCAGCTCTGCATTCACCAGAATAAGCAGGTTCACCCCGACCCAAAGCGAGGCATATTGATACTGGTTGGAAAACTTCGCGCCGCATTTGCCGATCTCGATGCCGAAAGGCCAGCGTAGCGACGACGAACAGCCGCGCCCGGAAATCGTGTCGACGTGATTGTTCAGGCCGCGGTCCCAGGCGATCAGCAGGACCCACATGACAATCGCCATCAGGACCAGTGTCAGGATGCCTGACACCATGCGGGGCAGGGCGCGTTCCAGCATGTCGATAGAGACGAAGCCGCCCATGCGGTAGGCCAATGGTGCCATCAGCCCGGTCATCCAGAGCATGCCGAACCGCGCGCCTTCCTCTGTCCAGTTGGGCGCATCGTTGAGGGCATAACGGAAGAACACCTGCCCAAGGATCAGGCAGACCATGATGGCGAGTGCCACGACCGCGATCACCCTGCCGATGGCAAGGACGGCGGTGTTGAACCGTTCAAGTGGCCATAAAAGGCCAAACAGGACCGACATCGGCTCCTCCCCTGTTTATGTCACGGGCCTTTTGGCCCTGTGTTCTTTGTTTGGGGGCTTTGCCCCCGCCGCCTGTTGGCGGCTGCGCCAGAGTTTTTCCGGCAAGATGATGATCAGCTTGCTGCAAATGCCCCGTATTTTCCGCCCTGAAAGACCAGCCCGGCGCCGGGCCGGTGGTGGGCCTTGGTCACACGTCCGACGATGATCACGTGGTCGCCGCCGTCATGCGTGGCCTCTAGGCTGCATTCAAACGTGGCGAGCGCCCCGTCGATCAGTGGCATGCCGCAATGGCTGGGGTGTGTTGGCACGTCGTTGATCGCGATCTTGGATCTGGCGATGGCGTTGCAGATGTCATGCTGCGCGTCGCTGAGCACGTTGATCGCAAAGCGGCGCGAGCCTGCGAAATGTTCAAACCGTTTCGATGCCTTGGCAGGCGACCAGAGCACAAGTGGCGGGTCAAGCGAGACAGAGGCAAAGCTGTTGGCGACGATGGCGACCGGCCCCTCAACACTGTCCGTTGTCACGACCGTCACACCGGTGGCGAAGGTGCCAAGGGCCGTGCGGAAATTGTCGCTGTCTGTGGCGGGATCGAATGTGGTGGTTGTGGATACGTCCATTATGGCACCTCCTGCCCGAGCGCTGCGGTGTAGAGTGTGAACCATGTCTGGCGGTCCATCTTGACCTTCAGCGCGTCGGACAGCGCCTTGATCCGCTCGATGTTGTTGGTGCCCATCACAGGCATGATGTTGGCCGGGTGCGCCAGAAGCCACGCCACGGCGACCGCCCCAATGTCAGTGCCGTTTTCTTGCGCCACCGCCGTCATGGCGGTCCGCAACTCTGCATTGCCTTCGCCGGACACCAGCGTGCCACCGCCCAATGGCGACCACGCCATGATCGGCACATCGCGTTCCTGCAGATAGGCCACGTCACCGTTGGTGAACCCGGTATGCGCGGTCAGCGACAGTTCGATCTGGTTGGTGATCAGCGGCGTTTTCATCGCCGATTGCAGCAGCGTCCAGTCATGCAGCTTGAAGTTGGAGACCCCGACAGAGCGGACCTTGCCGCTAGCCACGGCCTCGTCCAGTGCGGCGCCGGTTTCGTAGTGGTCCATCATCGGG
>JAHDGO010000441.1 GCA_020627605.1 Yoonia sp. | reverse complement strand
CATATTAGATCAGTACGGCATTGAAGCCTTGAGTGCAGACGATATGTTAGCTAATACGTATGACCTTTACCCCATCGAGTGCGCTAGGGCGCTAAGAGTTGTTCGCCTTAGATACGATAATCCACCATATACCCCGTCGGAGTTTTTGTTGGACCTGACAAGGTGCGGCATGCCAAAGTTGGCTGCCATGGCACGTGCTAGTATTGAATACCTCTAGCGTGACGGAAAGCGTGTGGCGGTGGGACAAATGCGTTACATCCGATGTAAATTGGCCCTTTTTTGCTATGTCCCACTCTAGCCTAACATGTTGATATATATGAGATGGTGAACTCCTCTCCTGGGCACCAAATTCCCGAAAACATGATATTGCGCCTGGCGAACAAGGCCTGTTGCCGGTGTTTACCTTGGCAAGCTGACTGGTGGCCATCGCATGATCCGCACCACGGTTGCTGTTGCTCAACGCCCCTCAGCATCGGCAAAGACAGTTTCCGGATCAACGCAGAGCACATCCAATCGCTCTTGCGTGTAATTGTGATGCGCGATCATCGCCTCGCATTCGGCGAAACTCCACTCGGCATATTTGCCGCCGGGTGCTGTGCTGTAGCTGAACAAATGCGTGAACAGGACGCTGCCCGAACTGCTGATGCCGAGAATGATCGCGAAAATGCACAGCATTCTGACCCGTGGGCTGGCCAGCAACTGCGTGCCGAACCGGTTCATCAATCCCGGAAAGCCAAGCAGGGTCAGGGCCATCATGAAGGGCCAAAGCTCAAACCGGTAGCGATAGGCCAATGTCACGTAGCTGAGCATCATGATTGCCGTGATACCTGTCGTGGCAAGCAGGGGCAGCGCCGCGATGCCGCCAGCGAACCGCGGCCTTGCTGCAAAGAGGCTGGCACACATGGCCAAAAACCAGAAGGTCCAGACAAAGAACATGCCGAAGCGCGGGTTTTCGATCTTGCCCCAACCTGACCACTGCTCGGTCACGGCCAGATGCGCCGCGTCGACCTGCAGTGCGATTGATGGATGATCGAAGGCATAGACCACGAAATTCGGTACAATGCGCCATGGGTGAAAACTGCCATGCTCGCGAAAGGCGACACCCCGCCCGGTGGTTGCGTAATCCGTGCCGAAATAGACCGGCCCGAACTGCACAACCTCGCCTGCGGCTGTGTCTTCAAGCCCCCCGTGCACGGCCGTGGCAGAGCCAAAGCGCAAAGTATTCAACTGCAGATAGGACAGCGCTGCCAGACCCAGAATGGCGAGGCTGATCACGGCAGACAGCTTGACCCCTTCAGCCCGACGCCAGATTGCGAGCACAATCAGGAGTACGATGCCTGCATAAAGACCCACGGCCAGATGCGGGCGCGAATGGATCAGGACCACCGCCAACAGGGCCAGCGGAACCAGGGCGCGCCGTACAGGCATGCCAAAAAGCGCACAGCGCAGCATGATGAAAACAGCGATTGCCATGGCGGCATAGGCGATACTGATCGGTTCATGATAAAGAACGGCATTTGCGCTGAGGAAGAGACCCGGCGCACAAAGCCACGCGGCAACGCCGGCCAACACAGTCCAAAGCACCACAGGATAATCCGACCGGTCGCCAGCATATTTTCGCATCACCTGAAACACGCTGAGATGATAAAACCCGGTTCCCGTGACAGCCCAAAGCCAGATTGAAAAGGACGCCGTCGGAAAGCTGTTCAAGGCAACAAAGGGATCAAGCAGCACCCGCGTCAGAAGGGGGGCGATCCCGTGATACATGATGCCGACACCATCGGCGGTGTAGTGGCCTTCAATGCGCAGCATACGCAAAGGCAGATCAAAGCGCCCGTCAATCAGCCGGTAATAGTACGCGTTGTAAAGGTCAGATCCAAAGTGTGGATAGGGCGGGTCGAAAATCACGCCGAAGGCGAGGCAGGCATAGAGGATGCTGCCCATA
>JAHDGO010000440.1 GCA_020627605.1 Yoonia sp. | reverse complement strand
ATCGGGATGTGCAGCCAGTTTGGCGGCAGCGCGTTTTCAGGACCACGGAACATCGTTCCGACGTTCATCGCATGATGTTTGCCTGCGTAGAAATCAGTGTATTCGGCGACAAGAAACGGCATGTGCATCTGCGCATCCGATTGCGCGACAAGAAGCGGCGTCAGCGCAGATTGTGCGGTCGCCCCTTCGGCCAGCAGCGCTGTCAGTCGGGCGCGCAGGGCCGCCCAAAGCGTTTGCCCCTGTTCCATGACGTCATTCCAGAAGGGCACGTCAAACAGCAGGTCATCGGACAGGTCCAAATGCCCAGCCTCCTCTGTCGCGGCCAGATCAAGGATCATATCCCCGATGGCCACCCCGCAGCGCGGATCGTCGTCGCCGACGGAAAAGACACCGTAGGGCAGGTTGTTGAGGGGGAAGGGCGTTTCGGCGCTGTTTGCGCTGGCGACCCATGATGTCATCAGGCTCATATCGTGACTTTCGCATCTGGTTGGTGATCGGGATGGGCCGCGGCAATGGCAGGCAATGCCAGACAGGCGGCCTCGATCCGGGTGAGTTTGGGGTAGGCGGTCATATCAAGGCCCCAGCGGTGGGCATTATAAAGCTGCGCAGTGATGCAGACATCGGCCAGATCCGGTGCGTCGCTGAATGCGAAGGGGGTGCTGTCAGACACAATCGCCTCTACGGTTGTGAACCCGGCGTCCATCCAATGGTGCATCCAAGCCACTGTCTCTGCCTCGCTGGCCCCGTGGATGCTGCGCAGGTGTTGCAAAACGCGCAGGTTGTTGACGGGGTGGATATCCAGCGCCACCGCATGGGCCGCCGCCATGACCTTCGCTCGCGCAACCGGATCGTCCGGCAACAGGCGCGGTGCGGCGACGGCATCCAGATAGTCGAGGATAGCCAGCGATTGCGTCAGCACGGTGCCGTCATCCAAAACCAGCGTCGGCACCCCCAGTCCGGGGTTCAGCGCGGCATAATCGGGACTGTGCTGATCCCCCGCAACCAGATCGACAGGCAGGGTCTCATATGTCAGCCCTTTGAGGTTCAGCGCAGCCCGCACCCGGTAGGAGGTGGTCGACCGCCAGTAGGCATAAAGCGTCATTTTTTCCCCGGCGTCCCGTCGAATTTCTTTTCAATGTCAGCCCAGCAGTCGATGTAGTCGTCCTGCAGGGGTGCCTCATGCGCCGCAAAGGCTGTCAGGTGTTGCGGGAAACGTGTCTCAAACATGAAGGACATCGTATTCTCCAGCTTTTCCGCCTTGAGGTCGGCGTTCGACGCCCCCTCAAACGCGGTCTTGTCCGGGCCATGGGGCAGCATCATGTTGTGCAGTGACATGCCGCCGGGAACAAAGCCTTTGGGCTTTGCGTCATAGATCCCATAGATGTTGCCCATCAGTTCGGACATGACGTTCTTGTGGTACCATGGCGGGCGGAATGTATCTTCTGCCACCATCCAGCGATCGCGAAACAGGACAAAGTCGATATTGGCGGTGCCTTCGACGCCGGATGGCGCTGTCAGGACTGTAAAGATTGATGGGTCAGGATGGTCGAACAGGATCGCCCCAACCGGACAATAGGTGCGCAGGTCGTATTTGCAGGGCGCGTAGTTGCCATGCCATGCGACAACGTCCAGTGGCGAATGCCCGATCCTTGTTTCATGAAACTGCCCGGCCCATTTGACCGTTACGGTAGATGGTGCGTCGCGGTCTTCATAGGCGGCCACCGGCGTTTTGAAATCACGCGGGTTGGCCATGCAGTTTGCACCGATGGGGCCACGCCCCGGCAATTCAAATTTCTGACCGTAGTTTTCGCAGACAAAGCCGCGCGCAGGGCCTTCAAGAACCTCGACCCGGTAGACCAGTCCACGCGGGCTGATGGCGATCTCCTGAGGTGCGATGTCAATACCGCCGAGTTCGGTGCAAAAGCGCAGGCGCCCCTCTTGCGGC
>JAHDGO010000439.1 GCA_020627605.1 Yoonia sp. | reverse complement strand
GCAGCCGGCATGGACATCCATATCCTTGCCTGCCTCCATCAGCGCGTTCCACAGCGGCATGCCATTGACCGTGCCATCCACATAAATCTCAAACCCGCCCTGCTTGGAATAGCCAGAGCGTGCGACAGCCATGCTGACGCCCTGAAAATCAAACCAGCCAAAGCGGAAGAACCGGATCGCCCGCACCGCATCACCAAAAACATGGGCCATCAGGTCATCAGCCAGCGGACCCTGCACCGCAAGGGGGGAGATGTCAGGCTCATCCACCAGCACATCCAGCCGATAGCCATAGGCCAACCCTTTGACCCAGAACAGTAAATCACTGTCAGCAATCGAAATCCACCACCGATCCTCTGCCAGTTTCAGCGCCACGGGGTCGTTCAGCATCCCGCCGGTTTCGTCGACGATCGGCACGTAATAGCACTGCCCCGGCAGCATGCCCCGCAGGTCGCGCGGGGTCAGCATCTGCATCAGACGGCCCGCATCCGGGCCGCGCAATTCGACCTGCCGTTCACAGGCCACATCCCAGACCTGCACGGCGTTCTTCAGATGGTGATAATCCTCAACCACGCTGCGAAACACCGTTGGCAGCAGCATGTGGTTATAGACGGTATAGCCCTTGACGCCAGCGTCCTCGACGCCCGGTGTGAAAGGTGTGCGCCTGATACGGCGCGAAGGCGCGATGACAGCCATGACAGTTACTCCGGCATAAATGGCAAATCGGTGTCGTTCAGTTTCAGCCCCAGCCCCGTCAGCATGGCATGCACCTGCCCGCGATGGTGGGTCTGGTGGTTGAACATCTGCATGACGCAAAGGCCCTTGGGTTTTGTCACCTCGGCACCAAGAGCAGCAGAGGCCCAAGAGAGATCGCCAACCAGGTCAATCGCCGCCACGCTTTGCGCCCAGAGGGTGATCCGCGCATCCATGCGAAACCGCTCTGCCGCCCAGACCGCAGGGGTTGGTGTAAAATCGGCACTGTCGCGCAGGTGCACATCCGTCGCCGCACCGCCATCAAACCGCGCAATCCAGATCATGTCGCCCCACAGTGCATGGTTCAGCGTGCCCATGATCGAAGTCCAGAACGCGCCGCGATCCTTGCTCAGTTCTTCTTGTGCCAATGCCGGAATGATCTTGCGCAGCCCGTCGTTCTGCCACGCGTTATAGCGCGCCATGGTCTGGCAATATTCGGGCGTGATCATGGTTTGGGGCCTTTCCAGTCAATCGCGCAGACCTCTGCCGATTTGCCCCCAAAGTCCCAGACACGACCATAGTCGCGCACCTTCGATTTCACGCCTGTTGCAGCGATGATGTCGGGCCCCATCCAGTATTTCGAGTTGCTGATCATCACAGGATGATCGGGGCTGGCACCCTTCATCAACGCAATCTCACCCTGGATCTTGCGCCCGATATAGATGCCGCGCTTGTCACCATCGCGGACGATCTCGACCTTCTCACGCTCGGCCCCGATGATCTCTGACACCAGCATGGTGAACAGCCCGGTCGTGCCACCCGCCGCGCCGCTGAAGATCTTCAGGATGCCGTTGTAGGCCTTTTGCGTGGACCGTTCGTCGACATATGCGGCCACGCGCCAGTTGCCTTCGGCCATGCGCCCCGGAATATCGACCAGCAAGCCCACGTTCAGACCTGACAGGTCCTCCCCTTCGAAATGGCCCTCATCAATGGCAATGGCCATCCAGGCATGGCAATGCCCTTCGGTCGGCGGGTGCGCGCCCAGGCTGACGACGCAGGGGCAGAAAACAGTGCAAGAGCAGTTGAGAAAAAGCTCCCCTTTGATGGCCCATTCAGTCGGCTTCATCTTGCGACGCAACGGGTTGCTTTCCATCCGCTGATCAATCCGCTGGGAAATCGGCAACTTGTCCGCCGGTGCGCGTTTCTTTTCTGCCATATCCGTTCCCTTTCCTAAATGAATGCCAGTCCAAGACCGGCCG
>JAHDGO010000438.1 GCA_020627605.1 Yoonia sp. | reverse complement strand
ATGACGACAGCGCGTTCCAGATAGCTGTCCATGGCCAGGTAGGTGATACCAAAGCCACCGCTGCCGATCTGGCGATCAATCCGAAATTTTCCGCCAAGCAGTTCTGTCCCCGCAGGCAGGGCCGGGACATGCACCTCTTCGGCGTTGGCAAAGTCAATTATGCGTGTTTCTTCCACAGGTCATCCATCGTCTCTCGCGTGTGGACAGGAAAACGTATCAGTTACTGGGAACCCATACAGATAGCCACACTGACGATGAGTGAGTCAATGGTGAAGCGCGCGTAATTCGAGACAATTATGGTGCAACACGAAGATTAACATCAGGTGAATAAAGGCTTTTTTGTGGCGGCGTCACTTGGCGATGGTTGAAACCAGACCCTTGTTGCGGCTCTGAAGAAAGGGCACAAAGCCCTCAAATCACTGCAACTTTGACGAGACCCGACCCGTCACAAAACCGCCCATCCGCAGCTCATTGAACAGCCGCTGATATTCGATTTTCGGGCAGCGATCCTGTACCACATCGACGCCTCTGGCGGTGGCCTTTGCTGCGGCGTCAGTGTGCCGCACCCCGATCTGCATCCAGATCGTCTGCAATTCGGGCCATTTCGCCAGCGCAGAATCGACCAGCGGCGGCACCGCCTCTGACCGTCGAAAGATATCGACCATATCAACAGGCACCGGTACATCTTCCAACGCGCCATAGACTGTTTCACCCAAGAGCGTCTGACCGGTAAGGCCCGGATTGACAGGGATCACCCGGTAACCCTTCAGCCCGAGATAGCGGGCCACATAATATGACGGGCGCACCTGCTTGGCCGACACCCCTACCACCGCGATGGTCTTGGTCCGCTTCAGAATGCGCCGCAGAAAGTCGTCAGAGTAATCCATTGCCCGTCAGCCTACTGTCATTTGCACAAACAAAAAAGCGCCCGGTCAGACCGGGCGCAAGTTATGGAACGAGGGACAGTGAGTATCACAGCGCATGTTCCACGCACGCTGCTCAAGGACATGTAGGGACGTGGCCGTTGCAATGCAGCGCGGCTCAGGAATTCGTGATGATCCGTGTATGCCGGCATGGTGTTCCCGGCCATCAGCGCGCAGTCAGGTAATCAGCCGCAACATAGCCCGTAACACTGGGGTTTTCCGCCAATGCGACGCGGCACCACAGTTGCCCCACCTCTGTTACGCAATCGCGGCGGATGACCTCTGTCCCGTCAGGCAGGCCAACGATGATATTGAACCCCAGACCGGGGCCTGATCGCAGCTTCAGCAAATCATCGGGGCCAACGCGATCCACGACCACGCGTTCACCTCCGATCCCGCTACACCCTGCGACAAGAAGAATTGCGGCGACACCTGCTATCCAAGTTCTGCTCATGGCCTGACCTCACTGCTTTTTCTGTCTGCATAGACTGCCGAAAGACGAAATCAAAGCATCAGTCGAAAACCTCATCAACAACGTCTTCCAGAACATCCCATAGCCCCGCCATCAACCGCCTGCCGACCGTCTTGCGTTTCTTGTGCTTCTTCTTGGGGCGTTGGGCCTGATAGGCGTGGCGCGGCTGAGGCGCGCGCACAGGTGTCTTGGCTTGCGTGTTGCGCTCTGGCAGCATCTTCATGGCGTGCAGGGGCGCGCCACAGTTGCCGCAGGCCAATTCGTGCCGCTCCTTGCCGCGCAAGACCAGTGCCGCCTTGGTGCCGCAGTAACAGCACGTCGCAATTTTCGTCACAGCCATCCTGCGCCCCTTTTGGTCAGCCCTTCACAGCATATAGGGCAACTGCCGCCGCGTTGGAGACGTTGAGCGATCCAAACGCGCCCGCTGCGTCAATCCGCACCAGCTGATCACAGGTGTCGCGAGTCTTTTCGCGCAACCCCGGCCCTTCGGCACCGAGAACCACTGCGATGGGGCGGTCACGCTTGCCGTCAACAGCTTCGGTGATCGTCTGTTCAGCCT
>JAHDGO010000437.1 GCA_020627605.1 Yoonia sp. | reverse complement strand
CCCAACGATATTTCTTGCACGACAGTCGGCGGGACCGTCAGGGTGTCAGAATGCCTTGCTCTGTCACAATCAAATCCAGCGGCTGGTCTGTCGGTTCCAGCGGCAGCCCGGCATCTTCCTGCGCGGCATAGGCGAACCCAATCGCCAGCGTCGCGCGCTCTGCCCGCAGCTGTTCCAGCGTGCGGTCATAGAAGCCGCCGCCGTACCCCAACCGCCCACCGTCCCGTGTAAAGGCCACCAGCGGGACGATCACGATCTCAGGCGTCATCCATTCACCGGTTTCAGGAATTTGCGCGCCGAACGCGCCGGGGATCATCGCGCAGCCCGGCTCCCACCTGCGGAACTTCAGCGGCTGCCCTGCCCCCATGATGACCGGCACGCCGACAGGTCCGTGGGCTGCGGCCTCTTCCATGGCGGCGGTCGGGTCGATCTCTGTGCGCATCGCCATGTAGCCTGCCAGCGGCACACCACGATAGCCTGCCAGCACCTCGCTGAGGTAGCCTGCCCCGGCCCCACCTGCCGCATGTGCGGCCTTGCGCCTTGCGAATGCGGCGTTGCGGGCGGCGGACTTGTCCATCACAAAAGCCACGCCGCAGCCAGCCCCAGAAAAGCAAAGAAGCCCACGACATCCGTCACCGTCGTCACAAAAGCGCCAGAGGCGAGCGCCGGGTCGACACCCATTTTTTCCAGCACGACGGGGATGACCGTGCCAGCCAACCCGGCGACAACCATGTTGATCACCATGGCCACGGCAATCACGACACCCAGCATGGGTGAACCAAACCAGACAACGCCCACAACCCCCATCACCACCGCAAAGATCAGCCCGTTGATCAGGCCGACCAAGACCTCGCGCCGGATGACGCGCCAGACGTTGGCCGTGGTCAGATCGCGGGTGGCCAGCGCGCGCACCGCCACGGTCAGCGACTGAGTGCCCGCATTGCCCCCCATGGAGGCCACGATGGGCATCAGCACGGCAAGGGCCACCAGCCCCGCAATCGTTTCCTCAAACAGTGAAATCACCAGCGAGGCAAAGATCGCTGTGACCAGATTGACAGCCAGCCAAGGGAAACGCTGACGCGTCGTCTCGATCACACGGTCTGACAGGCTGCCCTCACCAACACCGGCAAGACGCAGGATGTCTTCCTCTGCCTCTTCCTCAAGGAAAGCCATGGCGTCATCAATGGTGATCACACCGACAATGCGGTCGTCATCATCCACCACCGGGGCGGTGATCATGTGGTAGTGGTTGATCGCCTGCGCGACCTCTTCGACATCCTGCGCCACGTGAAATGTGCGGAACGTGTCCTCTGTCAGCTCTTTCAGCGCCATGGTGCGCGGATGGCTGAGGATACGGCCAAGTGTGACATAGCCCACGGCCTTCAGCCGCGGATCAACCAGAATGATGTGATAGAACTGGTCTGGCAGCACCACGTCAGAGCGCAGATAGTCAATCGCCTCGCCCACGGTCCAGTGTTCCGGCGCGCGCACCAGTTCGGACTGCATGTGGCGACCGGCAGATTCCTCGGGGTATGTCAGCGCCTGCTCGACAACCACCCGGTCGCTGGCATCCAGCGCATCAAGCACCTGTTCCTGCTGCTCTTCCGCAAGGTATTCAACAAGGTCGACAACGTCGTCGCTTTCCAGATCGCGCACAGCCTCGGCCAGTTCAGCCGGGGCAAGCTGTTCGATCACCTCTTCGCGCAGGTTCTCGTCAAGTTCTGACAGCACGTCACCGTCAACGCCACCGGACCAGATGGTCAGCAGGTCACGGCGGTCGCGCGCGTCGATCTGTTCCAGCAGATGGGCAATGTCGGCGGGGTGTAGCGGGTCAAGCAGCGCGTGCAGGGTCATCGGATCGGCAGCCTGCACAGCCTCCATCACGTCGGCCACCACGCGGTCGGTGATGCCAAAAGCCCCCTCTTCGGTGATTTCTTCTGCCTGTGCCATGACACC
>JAHDGO010000436.1 GCA_020627605.1 Yoonia sp. | reverse complement strand
GGGCGAGCCATTCGGACAGCAACAGCGCCCCCATGGCCAGCACGATTGACACGACCACAAGGCGCAGCACCGCTGGTTCGCCGCCCGGCACCTGTAACAGACCGTAGATTGCCGACGGGATCGTCTGGGTCTGCCCGGGGATGGCGGCGACAAAGGTGATGGTGGCCCCAAATTCGCCCAGCGCCTTGGCAAAGCCCAACACGGCACCGGCCAGAATGCCCGGCAGCACCAGCGGCAATGTCACCGTGCGCCAGACCCGCCAGCGGCGCGCACCGAGTGTTGCGGCAGCCGCCTCCAACCCCGGATCAACGGCCTCGAACCCCAGCCGGATCGCGCGCACCATCAAGGGGAAGGCCATGATCCCCGCAGCCAATGCCGCACCGGTCCAGCGGAAGGCAAAACTGATCCCAAATGCCGCAAGTGGTGCGCCCAAAGGCCCCTCGCGCCCGAACAGCACCAAAAGCAGATAGCCGGTGACAACCGGCGGCAGGACCAATGGCAGATGCACCAGACCATTCAGCAGTTGCCGCCCCGGAAATCGCTTGCGGGCCAGCACATAGGCCACCCAGATGGCCAATGGCAGCGCGCAGAGCGTGGCGACCAGTGCCACGCGCAGTGACAGCATCACGATGGTCCATTCCTCTGGCCCCAGCCCAAACATCAGGGGGAGACCTCGGGTGGCAGAAACCCCGCCTCTGACAGGATGGCCTGCCCTTCCGGCCCGGTGATGAAATCGAGGATCTGCGCCGCTGTCGGCTCCGTCGATGTGGAGGTGACGGCCCCGACATAGCGAATGGGCGGATGCGCGGCAGGTGGTATGGCAGCAACGGCAACCACATCGTCAGCAACCTGCGCGTCAGAGGCATAGACAAGACCCAGGGCGGCCTGTTTGCGCGCCACAAGGGCGCGTGCGGCGCGCACATTGTCGACCTCAGCCAGATGCTCAGACAACGCCTGCCAGAGCCCAAGATGTTCCAGCGCGGCCTTCGCATAAATGCCCGCTGGCACCGATTGCGTCATGCCCAGTGCCAGTCGCCCCCCGTCCAGCCGCGACAGGATCGCGGCCTCGGTCAGATCGAATGGCGCGGCCCCTGCCGGGCCAATCAACACAAGCCGGTTGCTGGCGAAATCCGTGACCGTCGCTGCATCCACGTCACCACCTGCCAACAGCACGTCCATCCAAACAGGGTTGGCCAGCAGCACCAAATCAGCAGGCGCGCCCTGCCCGATCTGCCGCGCCATGGTGCCACTGCCACCATAGGACACAACGACATTGTCAAAGCGGGCGGCGATCTGATCCACGGGCTCTTTCAGGCTGGCGGCGGCAAAGATCAACACCTCGGCCCGCGCCGCCGTGCCAGCCAGAAAGAGACAAAAAAGAAGACAAAGCCAGCGCAAGATCATGGCGCGACTATTGGGTGCTTCGCCGGGGCTTGCAAGCCTCAGACCCAAGGCGCGCGGCGCGCCGCCAGTTGGGCCGCGCGATCACGCACCGTGTCGTTGATCGGGCCGGTCCGGGGGGCATCACGCAGCGTGCGCGTCCAATGAGGTTGGGCCAAGATTTCGCGCAAGGGCCCCTGCCATCTGAGCGCGCGCAGGACTGCCTGCGCCTGTTCAGGTAATGCATCGGGGATATCATGGCCGTTCAGCACGCCCCAGACACCGGTCCACAGCCGTCCGACAGACCACGGGTTATAGCCCCCGCCGCCCAGCACCAGATAGCGCGGGGCCAATGGCATGAGCGCTGCGACAATCGCCCAATGGGCGTTGTTTGACAGGGTGAGCCGCGATTGCGGGTCTTCTGCCACAGCATCCGACCCGCACTGAAGCACGATGGCATCTGGGCGGAAATCGGCAACCAGCGGCAGGATCAACTGATCGCGGATCAGCGCCATATCGTCGTCATGCAGGCCTGCAGGCACCGGCAGGTTGAAAACCTGCCCGACACCTTGGTCGCT
>JAHDGO010000435.1 GCA_020627605.1 Yoonia sp. | reverse complement strand
ATGGGAAAGCTCAGGTCATAGCCCGGCCAGTCACTGGCGCATGATATGATGGTCAGGACACGGCCCTGATCCGCCTCATGGGTCACAACGGCGGCATGAAACTTATGCGCGTTGTAATAGGTCGTCAGCCCAGCAGCCTGCTGGTACGTCACTGGCGCAAAATCGAGGGCGGTTTCGGCAAGATAGCGCACGTCCTCTTGCCTGCGTGCGACCAGCGACTGCTCAAACCAGCTGCCGATGCTTTCGCGGCCAATCAGGACCAGCGCATCATCCTCATTGCGGAAAATACGGTCAGGGAACGGCGTGCGCAGCCACTGAAACTCTGGCGGCAATGCGCCACCTAGTCTGCGCCGGACGTCCTTGCGTGGCGCTGGCGGGATATCCAGCGGCGCCGGCACCTCTTGCCGCGCCACCATGCCGCCGGATTTCAGGTAAAGCCAACCGTCGCGCCAAACGACCTCTTCAATTCCCGTTTCACGCCCCATCGGGCAAAACGGGCCGGGCTGCTGCGGGCGGCCCATCAGAAAGCTATGGTAATGACCGCCCCAATGGCTCTCGACATATTGGCCATGGCCCGTGCGCTGCACGGGGCTGTCGCTGCCATCGGCGCAGATGACATGGCGGTCAGGGTGATTTTCGTAAGGTCCCCAGATATCGCGGGACCGGGCGAGCGATACGGCGTGTTCATAGCCCGTCCCGCCCTCTGCCGTGGTCAGATAATAGTAGCCGTTCCGCTTGAACAGATGCGGGGCCTCTGTCAGCCCACGCGACGTGCCTGCATAGATGTTTCCGACCGGGCCAAAGAGGCCACGCTCCGGCGACCATTCCTGTAGCAGGATCCCGTCAAAGGCATCATGCGCGGGGTTCACCCCGGTGCCCTTGCCGCGATGGTTCCACTGCATATTCACGAACCACTTGCGTCCGTCATCGTCATGAAACAGCGACGGATCAAAACCGGATGCATTCACGAACCACGGGTCAGTCCAATCGCCATCAATCGTCTCGCAGGTCGTGATGTAGTTGGGCGCATCCTTGAATGGGCCATCCAGCCTTTTGACGTCCGTGTAGACCAGCCAGAACTTGCCATCCGCATGGGACAGACATGGCGCCCAGATGCCACCGCTGTCGGGATTGCCCCGCATGTCCAGAAGCGCTGCGCGGTTCAGCGGCCGCGCAACCAACGCCCAGTTCACCAGATCGCGGGAGTGGTGAATTTGCACCCCCGGATACCATTCAAAGGTCGAGGTCGCGATGTAGTAGTCCTCTCCCACCCTGCAGATGGATGGATCAGGGTTGAAACCCGGCAGGATTGGATTGTGGATCATTCTGCCGTTTCCGACGACCTGGCCCAAAGGTTGATGTCTTCTTCGCTGGCAATCTCGTCTATCCGGCGCAATTCATCTTCGGTGAATTCCAGATTTCTGACTGCCCCGGCGCAATCTTCGACCTGACCGGGCTTTGAGGCACCGATCAGTGCGGTCGTGATCCCGCCGCCGCGCAGCACCCAGGCAATGGCCATCTGCGCCAGCGTCTGATCGCGCGCCTCTGCCATGTCGTTGAGCTTGCGGATGCTTTCGATGGCCCGGTCGGTCAGCATTTCAGGAAACAGCGATTTGTCCTGCGCCGCGCGGCTGTCATCAGGAATGCCGCCAAGGTATTTCTTGGTCAGCATCCCCTGCGCCAGCGGGGTAAAGGCGATGGAGCCGACGCCAAGATCCTGCAATGTCTCTTTCAAGCCGTCGCGTTCGACCCAGCGGTTCAGGATGTTGTAGCTGGGCTGATGGATCAGGCAGGGGGTGCCAAGATCATTGAGGATCGCCACAGCCTCTGCCGTGCGCGCGGAATTGTAGGACGATATCCCGGCATAAAGCGCGCGACCTGACCGCACGATGTAATCCAGTGCGCCCATCGTTTCCTCCAGCGGTGTGTCGGGGTCAAAACGGTGCGAATAGAAGATATCGACGTAATCCAGCCCCATCCG
>JAHDGO010000434.1 GCA_020627605.1 Yoonia sp. | reverse complement strand
CGCCATCAAACGCATTGCGGCAGCAGCCCCCGATCTGGTGATGATCAATCTGTCCGACCCAGTCGAGGACCGCCATAATTTTTGCAAAAGCCTGCGCAATCGGCCTGAAACGGCAAGCATCGGCATTGTGGCTGTTGGTGTCGCTGATACCGCCATGGCCCGGTTTGCGGCACTGGATGCCGGGGCGGATGATGTGCTGCCATTGCCCGTCAATGACGTTCTGCTTGTGGCGCGTATCCGCAGTTTGCTGCGCGCCCACAGCAGCGGGGCCGACATCGGGCTGCATCACGCCGTTGGCCGCGCCCTGGGGTTCGAGGAAGCCGGAACACCCTTTGCCTCATCCAGCCGCGTTGCCGTTGTCAGCGATGCCCCTGCCACGGCAGAGGCGCTGATCTCGGACCTGCGCATCGCCTTGCAACAGAAAATCGCCTATGTCCCGCTTGGTACGTCCATGACGGATGTGCCCATCACGCCCGCCCCTGATCTGATGATCATCACCACCGGGGCGGATGAGGGTGCGCGCGGGCGGTATTTCGGGGCGATCTCTGATCTGCGCACGCGCCCCGACACACGCGCCACGGCGCAGCTGGTCATCGTGCCGCGTAACCAGCCAGAGGTTGCCGCAACCTTCCTTGATCTGGGCGCAGACGATGTCGTGTCAGAGGATTGTGATACGCGCGAACTGGTCTTGCGCGCAAAGGCACTGTTGCGCCGCAAACACAAGTGCGATCGCGTCAGCGCGAGCCTGCGCAGCGGCCTTTATGCCGCGATGACCGATCCGCTGACAGGTCTTTACAACCGCCGCTACGCCACCGCCCGGCTGGAACATCTGGCCGAAGAAGCCGCGCTGAGCGGGCAAAGCTTTGCGGTGATGATGGTCGACATTGATCACTTCAACACGATCAACGACAAACACGGCCATCTGGTGGGCGATCAGGTGCTGCGGCAATTGGCCAATTGCCTGCGCAAGAACCTGCGCGCCATCGACCTTGTCGCCCGCATCGGCGGAGAGGAGTTTTTGGTCGCCTTGCCGCAAACCACCGAAGCGCAGGCCGAACAGGCCGCTGACCGGTTGCGCAACCTGATTGGTCAGACGGCCCTTGTCACCGGCCATGCCGGTGCGCGCCTTGATGTGACCGTCTCTATCGGGGTCGTCGTGGAAACCCCGCAACGCGCCGACCACCCGACCGTTGCCGATCTGTGCAGCACCGCTGATCAGGCCCTGTTTCAGGCCAAGATGGCCGGGCGCAACAGGGTCGCCATGGGCCGTTCAGCCGCCTGAACCGCCGGAACCTTCTGATCCGCCCGACTGTTGTCCCCGCGGTCGCTGCAGATCGTCCAGCAGCGCCGCGGCGAGCTCCGCCCGGCGTTCCGGTGTCATCTCGGTGATCATCGCCACAAAGGCCGCCCGTGCCGCATCTTGCGCGGTGTCAAAGCGGCGCGACTGCGCGGCCATCGCCGCTTGCAATGCGCTGACATCAAAGGGGTCTGCGCCAATTGCGGCGGCCATCTCACGATAGCCTTCGCGCGGGTTCATCTGCCGCAACGCGCCAGAACGGCGCAAACTGCGCCCGATCTCGCGCCGCTCTGATGGCGCAAGCGTCCGGGTCAGCGGCCCAAGGCCCAGCTCAAACGCGCGCGGCCCACCATCGCCAGACCGGCCGGACAGCAGGGCACCACCCACCACCCCGGCCACGGCAAGGTTCAACGCAAGTGAGATCACCAGCACAATCCGCCAAAGGCGACGTGGCTTGCCTGCCGTGCGTGTTGGGTCAGCCATCCTCATCAATCCCTGCAATATCAAAACCGTCTGAGGCGAAAAGCGAGACCTGCATCCCCTCACCCGTCAGCGCGGCTGTCACGTCACTGACCGCAGCGGGCGGGGCGATGCCGACCCACAGCCCAGCGACCGTCGCCGCCGTCAGACTGCCCAGCGCTGGCCAGCCGCCGATCGCCTCCATCGCCCTTGCCCAGAGGCCGGGGGGCACGGGTGCGGGGCGCGTGTGCCGCGCAT
>JAHDGO010000433.1 GCA_020627605.1 Yoonia sp. | reverse complement strand
CCGACATTCCCAAGTGAAAGCCCCGCCCATTCGGCGGGGCTTTTGCTTTGTTGCGGCATGATCCGGGTTGCACCTGTCGCCCCAAAGGCATCATCTGCACAGCATGTCGCACGCTCAAAAAACCATCTCACCACGGGCCTGGGCCGAACTGCTGGTTCTGTCGTTGATCTGGGGTGCGTCTTTTCTGTCGATCAGGGTGGCGCTGGACGAGATCGGGCCGCTGACGGCCGTGGCATCGCACGGTCTGGGCCATGCTGATCCTGTGGGCCTATGTGGCGCTGCGGCGTCTTTCTGTCCCGCGTGACCCGCGGATCTGGGGCGCGTTTCTGGTCATGGGTGTGCTGAACAACGTGATCCCCTTCAGTCTGATGGCATGGGGGCAGCTGCATATCTCCACCGGATTGACCAGCATTCTGAACGCCGCAACGGCGATCTTTGGTGTGATCGCCGCCGCGCTCTTTCTGGCGGACGAGCGGCTGACACTGCGCAAGGGCGTCGGCGTCAGCATC
Organism: Yoonia sp.; assembly: GCA_020627605.1. Taxonomy (GTDB): domain Bacteria; phylum Pseudomonadota; class Alphaproteobacteria; order Rhodobacterales; family Rhodobacteraceae; genus Yoonia. The sequence continues at coordinate 1,515 of JAHDGO010000433.1, read as the reverse complement.
GGGTTCTTGGGTGTGGCAACGGCCATTGGGCTGCAGGCCTTTCGCGATTTCGATCTGCGGTCCTTGGGTCAATTGGCGGTCATTGGTGGCACCATCAGCTATGCGCTGGCAGGTGTCTGGGCGCGCAAGATGCTGGGCGGGTTGACCCCGCAGGTGGCCGCCGCCGGTATGCTGACCGGGGCCAGCCTGATCACCCTGCCAGCCGCATGGCTGGTTGAGGGACCGATCCGGCTTGATCTGGCCCCACGGACATGGATCGCCATCGGCTACTATGCGGTCGTGGCGACGGCACTGGCCTATATGCTGTATTACCGCGTGCTGGCGATGGCAGGCAGCGGCAACCTGATGCTCTGTACGCTGCTGGTAGCACCCTGCGCGATTATCCTTGGCGCCGTGGTGCTGGATGAGGCGCTGACGCCACAGGCCTATGTCGGCTTTGGGCTGTTGGCGTTGGGGCTACTTATTCTTGACGGCAGGCTCTTCAAGCCGCGCCAGCACCGCGCGGGCGGCACGTAGTCCGGGCGGCTCGCCCCCCTGCCCCAGACGCTGCATTGTCGTGGCCATCGCCTGTTGCTGCGCCTCCGGATCGCTCAGAACCGCCAGCACGGCATCGGCAATCGGGCCGGGCGCACAGTCTTTGCCGATGAATTCCGGCACCGTGCGTGTGTCGCTGACCAGATTGACCAGCGTCACGGTATCCACCAGCAACATCCGGCTGATGATCACCCGGCTAAGCCATGCCATGTCGTAGGCGATGACCATGGGTGTACCCGCCGCGGCAAGTTCCAGTGACACTGTACCAGAGGCTGCCAGCGCCACATCCGCGCGGCGGAACCAAGCGGCCTTATCCGCTGTGCCTGGCGGCAAAACCGTGACAGGCACCGACCAGCCCGCCACCTGTGCATGGACGAGATCATAGACATTTGCCGTGGTTGGAATGACAAATTTCGCATCAGGCTGCTTTGCCAGGATCAGCCGCGCGGCCGCGCCAAAGCGGTCGGCAAGCCGCCCGACCTCCCCCTTGCGGCTGCCCGGCAGCAGCAGCACAACAGTCCCCTCCGCGCCGAGTGCCGCGGCCTCTTCAACATCCGCCACAGGTTCGGCCACGACCGGATGTCCGACGAAATCGCAGGCCATGCCTGCGGCCTCCATCAAGGGTGGTTCAAATGGGAAAAGGGCAAGCACATGATCAATGTGGCGGGCCATCTTCTCGGCCCTGCCGGCGCGCCATGCCCAGACTGTAGGGGCCACATAATGCACCGTGCGAATTGTGCTGACCGCCTTGACCAGCCGCGCGACGCGCAGGCAGAAATCAGGGCTGTCGATGGTGATCAGCACATCTGGCGCGGTTTCGATCACCGCATCCGCCATCTGCCTGATCCGCGCTTTGAGCGCGCGGTACTTCGGCAGAATTTCTGCCAGACCCATGACGCTCAGCTCATCCATCGGAAAGCGGCTGACCAGACCTTCGGCCTGCATCAGCGGCCCACCGACGCCGTCAAAGCGCACCCCGGG
>JAHDGO010000432.1 GCA_020627605.1 Yoonia sp. | reverse complement strand
CGCGAGCTGAATGTCTACTGCGAAATTCACCCATATCAGAATGTCACCGATGCCTTTCTGCAGGATTTTGCGCCCAAGGCCGTGATCCTGTCAGGCGGCCCCGACAGCGTGACACGCGAAGGTTCGCCGCGCGCCCCCCAGTCGCTGTTCGACATGGGGATTCCGGTGCTGGGGATCTGCTATGGCCAGCAGACCATGATGACCCAATTGGGCGGCAAGGTGGTCAGCGGCGAAGGCACGGCAGAGTTCGGGCGCGCCTATGTCACACCACAGGGCAAACTGGCCTTGCTGGACGGCTGGTTCCTGACCGAAAAAGAACAAGTCTGGATGAGCCATGGCGATCATGTCTCTGAAATCGCACCGGGATTTGCTGTTTATGGCACCTCGCCCAACGCCCCGATTGCGATCACGGCGGATGTTGCGCGCAACTTCTACGCGGTGCAGTTTCACCCAGAGGTGCACCATACGCCCAACGGTCTGAAGCTTTACGAAAACTTCGTCCGGCTGGCCGGTTTTTCTGGTGACTGGACGATGGGCGCCTACCGCGAACAGGCGATCACCGCGATCAAGGAACAGGTTGGCGACGCGCATGTCATTTGCGCGCTATCTGGCGGCGTTGATTCGTCCGTTGCGGCCGCCCTGCTGCACGAGGCGATTGGCGATCAGCTGACCTGCGTTTTTGTGGATCACGGGCTCTTGCGCCTGAACGAGGCTGAAGAGGTTGTGGGCATGTTCCGTGACCACATGAACCTCAAGGTTATTCACGCCGATGAATCAGAGCTGTTTCTGGGCCAACTCGACGGTGTCAGCGACCCTGAAACCAAACGCAAGATCATCGGCAAGCTGTTCATCGACGTCTTTCAGAAATACGCAGACCAGATCGAAGATGCGGCATTCCTTGCCCAAGGCACGCTCTACCCCGATGTCATTGAAAGTGTAAGCTTTTCCGGCGGTCCGTCGGTCACCATCAAGTCGCACCACAATGTTGGCGGCCTGCCTGAAAAGATGGGGCTGAAACTGGTTGAACCCCTGCGCGAGCTTTTCAAGGATGAGGTCCGTGCGCTGGGTGTCGAACTGGGCCTGCCAAAATCCTTTATCGGGCGGCATCCCTTCCCCGGTCCTGGCCTTGCCATCCGTTGCCCCGGCGAGATCACGCGCGAGAAGCTGAATATCCTGCGCAAGGCCGATGCGGTCTATATCGACCAAATTCGCAAGCACGGGCTTTACGATGAGATCTGGCAGGCCTTTGTCGCGATCCTGCCGGTGCGCACTGTTGGTGTCATGGGCGATGGGCGGACCTATGATTTTGCCTGCGCGCTGCGGGCGGTGACATCCGTTGATGGAATGACGGCCGATTATTACCCGTTCAGCCATGATTTTCTGGGCGAAACGGCCACCCGAATCATCAACGAAGTGCCGGGAATTAATCGCGTGACCTATGATATCACCAGCAAACCACCCGGTACGATTGAGTGGGAATAGACTTTTGTGCAGTTTGGCACAGATTTGGGTTCGATTTCATGGATATGTCCATTAACGAAATCTAAATCTTCTTCGCCCTAAGCTGGCACTGTCACGTTAACAAGTAATTCTGTATGCACTCAATTCTGCCATCTTCCCCTACATCAGACCGGACATCACCGCTGTCGCGTGGTTTGCGCCCTGTCAGGACGACCCTGTTCCGGCTGATTGACGTGACGCTGACCCTGCCACATCCCATTTCTGGCCTGCGGTATCGGATGCGCATGCTGACGCATTGCCGTTTGTGGCTGTTCCGCAGCCGTCAGCAACGGCAGACGATGTCGCGGTTGGCCAGCCTTGTCCGTCCGACTGATGTAGCGATTGATGTCGGCGGCGGTATCGGCTGCACGGCGCATGCTCTCGCTCAGGGTGTCGGCGGTGATGGGCAGGTGCATGTTTTCGAACCCTGCCCGCTGAACCAGCCGTTGCTGCAACAGAACATCCGCAGCTTTGCAAATACGTCCATGATCAACGCAGCGGTCAGTGACCGGGTTGGCAAAATCGTCATC
>JAHDGO010000431.1 GCA_020627605.1 Yoonia sp. | reverse complement strand
AAAAGCATAGCCGAAGGGTGCCAGCAGGCTCGCCCCGGCATAAGCATGCGCCCGGATCAGGAACTCATGCCCCGCCCAGGCGAAGACTCCGATGCCAAAGGTCAGCGCCCAGGCGAGTAGTGACGGTGGCGTCTCCCATGTCATGATCCCGAACGGAAGCAAGACCACCGTGCCCATCAGCCCGGTGTAGAACTGCGACGTCGTCGGCGACACCTCATGCGCGATCTTGCGGGTCAGCACTGTGTAAAGCGCCATGCAGGTCGCCGGATAGAGCATCAGGACCGCATACCAATTCGCCCCCTCACCAAACGGCTGCACGATGATCAGCACGCCGGAAAGGCCCAACAGCACCGCGATCCAGTGGGTGCGCCGGACCTCCTCCCCCAGGATCGGCCAGGCGAGCAGGCAGACCAGCACCGGGGCCACGTGCAGGATCGCGGCGGTCACCGCGAGCGGCAGGTGCAGCAGCGCAAAGAAGTTCGCACAGGTGGCTGAGACCAGACAGAACGACCGCAAGAGCGCAATCGCGCGGTTCCGCCCCGACACGGGTTTCAACGTTTTCCCGCGCCTGCGCATGTCGACGATAGTGATCAGGAAATGCACGAGGTAGCGCATGAAGGCGAGCTGGAGTGCGGCCAGCCCCACGCCCAGCATCCACTTGGTCGACGTATCGACAAAGGAAAACAGGAAATAGGCGAACAACACCATCGCGATGGCCCGACCGACCTGTGATGTGGCCGGGGCCTCAGCGATACTCACTACATCACCGCGCCGATTTGCCAGGGCACGAATTCATAATCGCCCAGTCCCTGCGCCTCTGACTTGCTGGCCTCGCCTGACGCGACGGCCAAAATCATCCGGTAGATCTCGTCCCCCATCTCCGCCACAGACCGCCCCTGGGACAGGACCCGCCCAGCGTCGATATCCATATCCTCAGACATCCGCTTTGCCATCTCGGAGTTCGTGGCGATCTTGATCGTCGGCGCGGGTTTTGACCCAAACGCCGATCCGCGCCCGGTGGTGAAACACACCACCTGACAGCCGCCCGCGATCTGGCCGGTGACCGACGCGGGGTCATAGCCGGGACTGTCCATGAATGTGAAACCGGGGGCCGTGACAGGCTCCGCATATTTGTAGACGCCATTCAAAGGCGACGTGCCGCCCTTCGCCGCCGCGCCCAGCGACTTCTCCAGGATCGTTGTCAGCCCGCCCGCTTTGTTGCCGGGGCTCGGGTTGTTATCCATCGAGCCTTTGTTGCGGGCGGTGTAGTCCTCCCACCACTTGATCAGGCCCACCAGCTTGTCGCCAACAGCACGATCCGCCGCACGGGCGGTCAGCAAATGCTCCGCCCCGTAAATTTCCGGCGTCTCGGCCAGCACACCTGTACCGCCCTGCGCCGCCAGCAAGTCACAGGCGTAGCCCAATGCAGGGTTCGCCGTAACACCTGACCACGCATCAGACCCGCCACACTGCAAGGCCACTTTCAAGCTGCTCACCGGGCACGGCACCCGCACGGCCTTGTTTGCTTCCGGCAGCATCTCGGCCACCTTGGCGATCCCCATCTCCACCGTCCGGCGCAAGCCAGCGACGTTCTGGATGTTCATCGTGTGGAACAGCGGCCCGTGCGTCAGGCCATAGGCCTCCAGCAGCCAGTCGATCTGGTTCATCTCGCAGCCGAGGCCGACCATCAGCACACCGGCAAGGTTCGGATGCCGGGCATAGCCCCACATGACACGCTGCAGCGCCTCAAACCCTTCGCCGTCTCCACCCATGCCGCAACCCGTGCCGTGCACGAAGGCGGCAACACCATCGACGTTGGGATACTCCGCCAGCCGTTCCGGCGTGAAATGCTCCGCAATCATCCGCGCGGCGGTCGCCGAACAATTCACCGAAGTGACAATACCGATATAGTTCCGAGTCCCGACACTGCCGTTCGCGCGCCGGAACCCCTGAAATGTATCACCTGTCGCCGCTGCGACAGGCCGCAGGTTCGTGCCAAACTCATACGTCCCCGCCACCGGCTGAAACGCAAGG
>JAHDGO010000430.1 GCA_020627605.1 Yoonia sp. | reverse complement strand
GATCGCCTCATGTGTGTTCTGGCCGGGTCCGCCGACATGGGGGGTCGAGACAAGTTTGCCATCCGTGCTGTAGCACCATGAATGATAGGGACATCTGATCGCGCCTTCGATCTTGCGCGGTTCAGAGACTAGGATCATGCCGCGATGGCGGCAGATATTCTGGAACACGCGCACGGTGTTCTGCTTGTCGCGCACCAGCAGCAAGGGCATGCCAAGAAATGTGACCGGTTTGGCATCACCTACCTCTGGCACATCGTCGGCGACGGCAAGGCCGGTCCAGCTGGCAAAGAGGACAGCGTGTTTTTCGGCCTCGAATACGGCGGGATCAACATAATGGGCATTGGGCAGGCCGTTGGCCGTTTCCACAGGCTGACGGACGGCATCCAGTGTCTGGGGCGGGATATCTTTGGCCATGGGCATGATCCTTTCGATCTGTCCATGATAGCACGGCACGCAGCCCCTGACCGGCCAAGCTGCGACGCGCGTTTTTCTCACAGCGACACGCAGATTTCGGCGGTGGGCCAATCCCTGCCGGTCCCGCAGGCCCGCGTCGGTCAAGAGTTGCCGGTTGTGGCAGGGGGCGCCAGACCGGGCGTGCTTTTGCGCATCACAGGTGCAAAATCTGGCGTCGAAGCGCCCGAAATCCGCAGTTTGCCATGGCGCTATGGAAGGTTCTGCGGCAAAGCATCACTGAGAGGATCGAAGGCACAGAAGCCTTCTTCATGTCCTCAAAAGGAGACAACACAATGACACGCAAACTGACGCTGATGGCACCACTCGCTGTTCTGACTGCGCTGGGCGGGGCCGCACTGGCCCAGGACGCCGCAATCGACATCAACGGCGACGGTATGTACAGCTACCCCGAGGTCCAGGCGGTCATGCCTGAAATGACCGAAGAGGATTTCACCGTGCTGGATACATCCGGCGACGGCCTGCTGGATGCGGATGAGATCGCAGTCGCAGTAGAAGCCGGGCTGCTGCCCGCCTAAGCCCAAAGGCGCGGCGGATCAGCCTCTGATCCGCCGCGGACCTTGGCCCCTTGCGTCCGGCCCCAGGTCAGAAAGGGCGCGAGGGGTTTATGCGTTCTGCAACAATGATTTAAGGCGCTTGGGTGACGTGATCCGAGGTGCCCCGTTGGAACGCTCTGTCGCTGATGTGCGTTGGCTGTGATATCAACGCAGAAAGGCGCATCATGACTTCCCCGATTTTGAAAACCGCATTCCTGGCCACAGCGGCGCTGACCCTTGCCGCATGCGATACCGCCCTGACCGACACCAGCATGGCGAGTGCTGGTGGCAAGACATTTGCCCAGATGCAGGCCGAATATCCTGATCTGTCAGCCGTCGAATTTTCCGTGCTGGACACCAACAACGACAACCTAATTTCCGCCAGCGAAGAGATGGAAATCGGCAACGATGAGGACGAGCTGGAGGTTTCTGACAGCTGATGTCCGGGCCGGGTCGACCGCAGGGTCGCCCCGGTGCCTGTCGCTCAGGCCACCGCGCCGCGCGACAGGGCCGCCACGCCGGTGCGGGCGATTTCCTGCAGGCCCAGCGGTTTCATCAGATCGGCGAATGCGTCGATCTTTTCTGATGTACCCGTCATCTCAAACACAAATGATTCCAATGTGCTATCGACCACACTTGCCCTGAAGATATCGGCAAGGCGGATCGCCTCAATCCGGTCATTCCCGGTGCCTTGCACCTTGAAAAGCGCCAGTTCCCGTTCCACCGAAGGGCCTTCGACGGTCAGGTCATTGACCCGGTGCACATCCACGATCCGGCCCAGTTGCGCCTTGATCTGGGTGATGATCTGCGGTGTGCCGCGCGTGACAATCGTGATGCGGGACCGGTGGCCCAGATGATCCACCTCTGCCACGGTCAGGCTGTCGATGTTATAGCCACGCCCGGAAAACAGCCCGATAACGCGCGCAAGCACGCCAGGTTCGTTTTCGACCAGCACGGCCAGCGTGTGGCTTTCTTCCTTGTCGGAAAACGTGGGCCGTAGGTCATAGGCGGAATGGCTGGTGGCGCCTTTTT
>JAHDGO010000429.1 GCA_020627605.1 Yoonia sp. | reverse complement strand
TCTGCGCGTCGATGGCTCGCTGACTGCGACGCTGTCGGTGTTGAACCAGCCGCCTTTTGGGTTTCTGGATCGCGCGAATTTGCCAGTGACACTGACCGAGGGGCGCGCGGCGACGCAGGGCCGTGTCCTGTGGCCGCTGATGCCGCGCCCGCCTGGCGACAGCATCGTGGTTGAGATGGCATCGCAGCTGACGCGGGTGCGCAGTGACCGACTGATCCCCGGCAAGCTTTTTGTCGCGCCGGCGCTGGATGTGGCGGTCAGCCGGCAGGGCGTGGAAATCGAAGGCCCCGTGCGATTGGGAGAGGTCGCAGCGACAGGCGCGTGGCGGCAGGCCTTTGGCGACCCGTCGCGCCCCGGCAGCCGGGTGACAGCGGATGTGGCCCTGTCGCAAAGCTTTCTGGATGAATTCGGTATTGCCTTGCCCCCCGGTACAGTGGCGGGGCGCGGGACCGGCAGGCTGCAGGTCGATTTTCAGGGCGGTCGTCCGCCGCAATTCGCGCTGCGCTCTGACCTGCTTGGCATGACCGTGGGTCTGCCTGCTGTTGGCTGGTCCAAAGGGCCGGGGACGCGGGGCAATCTGCTGGTGGCGGGTCAATTGGGTGCGGTGCCGGTCATTGACGCGTTGCAGATTTCCGGCGGTGGACTGCAGGCCACCGGGCGGATCGACCTGACGGCGGGCGGCCAGTTGGACAGTGCTGCCTTTTCGCAGGTGCGTGTTGGCGACTGGATGAATGCGCCGATCACGTTGCGCGGACGCGGGGCAGGGCAACCGGTTGGTGTCGAAATCAGAGGTGGCACGCTGGACCTGCGGGGCGCGCGTTTTGGCGCAGGACAGGGTGAAAGCGGGCCGGTGTCGATAGCATTGGACCGGTTGCAGATCAGCGAAGGGATCGCCTTGCAGGGGTTTCGCGGCGATTTTCGCGGGCAAGGCGGGTTTCGCGGTGAATTCAGCGGGCGTCTGAATGGCAGCGCCCCAGTGCAGGGTGCCGTGGCGCCGCGCAACGGACGCTCTGCCGTCAGATTGCGCAGCGGCGATGCGGGCGCTGTCTTGCGCGCAGCGGGTCTGACGAACAACGGGGCTGGCGGTGCCATTGACCTGACGTTGTTGCCAACGGGGGGTGAGGGCACATTTGATGGTTTTCTCAGCATCAACGACATCCGCGTGCAGAATGCACCCACAATTGCGGCATTGCTTGATGCGATCAGCGTCGTCGGCCTGCTGCAGCAGCTTGACGGGCAGGGCCTTGTCTTTGACGATATTGACGGGCGGTTCCGTCTGACCCCGCAGCAGATCATCGTGACAGAGGCGAGCGCGGTGGGACCGGGGCTTGGCATTTCGGTTGACGGGACATACACGCTCGCCAGTAAACGCATTGATCTGCAGGGCGTCGTGTCACCGTTCTTTTTTGTCAACAGCATCGGGTCGTTCCTGACCCGCCGGGGCGAGGGGCTTGTCGGCTTCAACTTTACCGTTGGCGGCACGGCGGATGCGCCTGATGTCGGGGTCAACCCGCTGTCGATCCTGACGCCAGGCATGTTCCGCGAAATCTTTCGCCGTCCGCCGCCAGAGGTGGCAGAGTGAAGCTGAGCGAATTTGACTTTGACCTGCCAGAGCGGTTGATCGCCACGCGGCCTGCGCGCCCGCGATCTTCGGCCAGGTTGTTGCTGGCGGAAGGGGATAGGATCGCCGACCGGATCGTCAATGAGCTGCCACAGATCCTGCGCCCCGGCGACCGGCTGATCCTGAATGATACCAAGGTCATTCCGGCGCGCCTGAGTGGTCTGCGCCACAGAAGCGGCGATGCAGGCCAGACGCAGGCGCAGATTGAGGTGACGTTGCTGGAACCCCGCGCCGATGGCACATGGGCTGCGCTGATCAAGCCTTTGAAAAAGGTGCGCGATGGTGAAGTGATCGTGTTTTCCGATGAGCTTAGCGCAGAGGTCGCAGGGCGTGCGGACGGGCAGGGGATCTTGCGGTTTAACCTGACTGGCGATGACTTTGATGCGGCATTGGCCGCTGTCGGGGCGATGCCGCTGCC
>JAHDGO010000428.1 GCA_020627605.1 Yoonia sp. | reverse complement strand
AACGACAGTATTGTGCTGGTCACCACCATTGATGAATACGCGCAGGATCGCGGGCTGGTGCCTGCCATTATCGATGGCGCGGTGGACCGTTTGCGCCCTGTGATGCTGACCACGCTGACCACAGTGCTGGGGCTGACGCCGCTGCTCTATGAAGGGTCCAATCAGGCAGAGTTCCTCAAGCCGACTGTCGTGACGCTGGTCTTTGGTCTGGCCTTTGGCATGGTGTTGGTTTTGCTGGTGGTGCCGTCGATCATGGCAATGCAACAGGACTTCTACCGGCAATGGCAGGCCGCCAAACGGGCGCTGCGCGTGCGGCGGGCCGCGATGTTCGTGCCTGCCGGTCTGGGCGCACTGGCTGCGGCGGTCCTGTTTGGGCTGACCATCGCGCCACAACTGCTGACCGGCGCACCCCTTGCCCCGGTGGCAGAGGTTCTGCCGCTATTGCGTGGCGGGACCGGTGCGGCGTTTGGCCTGTTTGTGGCAGGGCTCGCCCTGGTTTTGCTGGTGATCTACGTGGTTGCGGCCCTTGGGCAGGGTGTGCGCAGGGCGCGCAGTTAACCCGCGTCGCAGCCCTGAATATCAATCGCGCGGTCGCCGCCAAAGACGGTCAGGCGCAGGTCAGAGCGGTCAATCGCGAAAGGCCCGCCGCTGGGGTGGACCATATCGACCACAGCCTGCAACTGTCCGGCATTGCGGCTGACATCGGCCTCTGACACCCAGACGGTTGGATCGCCAGCCTCGATCACGACGAATTCCGACGCGCCGGTCGGGGCCACCGCGATATTGGCCGTCAAACGAATGCCGTCGCTGATCGGGTCAATGGCGCAGGTGACATCAGCAACGCCGCCAGCCGTGGCCGTATGGGGCATCTCTGCGAGGGCGGTGCGGATGACAGGGTCATCTGTCCCCATGGCGGGCAGTACGGTGTCGAATTCCAGCGTGACTGGAATGCAAATCTCTTCACAGACACCGATCAGCAGCTCGCCACCAAGGGCCAGCTCTGCCGTGCCGGGGGCGGCGCTGATGCGCAGGGGAACTGTGACGCTGTCGTAATAGCCGATGGACCGCACACCCTTGTCCACGACAACCTCTGGCGTGGGCCAGTATGGTGCGATGCTTTCAATCCCGGCACTGCCGGCAAAGGCAAACTGCGGTGGAATGCCGGCATCACCGGGCGCACGCCAATATGTGATCCACCCCGGCTGCAAGGTGATATGCAAGGCAGCCATATGGTCGCCGTTGTCCATCCGCCAGCCCGGCAAGACCTCGACCGCCGCCAGATCATCAAAGCTCTGGGCGGAGAGTGTTGCAGGGGCTGCCATCAGGGCAACAAGGGTCAATGTGGTCAGGCGCATGACGTTTTATTGAGACATCGGCGCTAAAATGGGAAGTCACGTTTCCGCCAGCCTTTTGCAACGTATCCGCTTGCGTCCCCGCCACGGGTTTCACATCTTAACGATTATGGGACAGACAGATTCTCCCGGACCGCGCGCATGACCTTGCCAGATTCAACCTTGGCGGGAAAATTGCTGATCGCGATGCCGGATATGACCGACCCGCGCTTTGCATCAACCGTGATCTACATGTGTGCCCATTCTGATGAAGGGGGCATGGGGCTGATCGTCAACAAGCCGCAGGACGACATCAGTTTTGCCAAACTGCTGGATCAGATGGAAATTTCCACCGGTCCCGGTCTGCGCAATGTGGCGGTGCATTACGGTGGGCCCGTGGACTATCAGCGGGGGTTTGTCTTGCATGGCAGTGACTATGCCTCTGACGGTGGGACGCTGGACGTGGATGAGACATTTCGCATGACCGCCACACAGGAAGTGCTCGAAGATATCGCCAAAGGGCAGGGGCCTGCGGTCTGCATGCTGGCGCTGGGTTATGCTGGCTGGGGGCCTGGCCAACTGGAATATGAGATCAGCCAGAACGGCTGGCTCACCTGTCCGCCGACCGAAAAACTGGTCTTTGGCACGCCCAATGACAAGAAATGGGCCGCTGCGCTCAAGCTGATGGGAATCGATCCGCTGTTGCTGTC
>JAHDGO010000427.1 GCA_020627605.1 Yoonia sp. | reverse complement strand
AAGTGGCGCACCCGAGAGGATTCGAACCTCTGGCCTCTGCCTTCGGAGGGCAGCGCTCTATCCAGCTGAGCTACGGGTGCCTGCGGTTCGATTAGCACTGCCTGCCTTTGCCCGCAATCATGAATTCGCTGGTCAGGGAAACCTGACTACCCCGGGGCGGACATGTCTGCCACCGTAGCGGCACTTTTTGAACGATCCCTATTTTAGACATACTGGAGTATTTCCAATGAGCCAGACCGCACACGGGATGTCCCGTTATGATTTGTTTTTGTGCGAATGCCTTGAACATCACGCCACCAACGACCCACGCCCCCTGCCCCAGGTTTTTGGCTATCTCGGCCATCCTAACCCTGTGACCGGCAACCTGAGCAAGGCGCATATTGTCGATGCCTTTGATGCGCTGGTCGAAACCATGCGCACCGACACTGTGGCCGATGGGCCTGCCGATGCCGGCATGACCTTTTTCGGGCAATTCATCGACCACGACATCACGCTGGACACCACCAGCGCCATTGGCACCGCGATTGATCCACGTTCGATCCGCAATGTGCGCACACCGAACCTTGATCTTGATTGCGTCTACGGTGACGGGCCAGAAGCATCGAACCACCTTTATTCCCATGACGACGCAACACGGAACTTCCTGCTGTTCGGGCGCAAGGACAACCCCTATGACCTTGCCCGCAATTGCAAGGGCACAGCCCTGATCGGGGATTTTCGCAATGATGAAAACATCATTGTCAGCCAGATCCAAGGCGCGTTCATCTGCCTGCACAACATCCTCATGACCCATCTGAAGGATGAGGATGACGTCGGCCATGACGTGTCCAATTGCGCCCAGATGGGTGTGCGGATGGCAGTCTGGGACAAGATCATGCCACCCAAGCTGAAGGACTTTGAGCAAGTGCGCCGCTTTATCCGCCTGCACTACCAGTGGCTTGTCCTGAACGAATTCCTGCCATCCTTTGTCGAGCAGGAGGATATCGACCACGCCCTCGCGCATGATATCTTCCCTGATGCGCCGATGATGCCAGCCGAGTTTTCGGTTGCGGCCTTCCGCTTTGGCCATGCGACGGTGCAGCCGGAATATGTGCTGCGTCATGGCGAGGCCCCGCTTGATCTGTTCGCCCTGCGTGGCTTTGGCCCGCGGGATCCGGGTGCGACGATCGAGATGGCGCAATTCTTTGGCAAAAAGGCACAGCACGCACTACCGGTTGGCACCAAGATGGCAAAAACGCTGTTTGAGTTGCCCGACAACATCGTGAATTCCGGTCTGATGTGGGGGGCGCATGAAATCGACATCCCACAGGCGAAGAAGCTTGCCCTGCGCAACATCCTGCGCGACCGCACGGCGATGCAGATCCCGTCAGGTCAGCAGATGGCGCATAAGCTGGGGCTGGACCCTATCGCGACGCCGAAGGAGCTAAAGGACCGTCACATCGACAAGACGCCGCTGTGGTTCTACTGCCTGCAAGAGGCCGACAAGAAAGGCGCTGACAAGAAGCCGGGCAAGCTGAAAGGCGTTGGCGGCAAGATCGTCGCCTCGGTCTTTGTGCGGTTGCTGAAGGAAGACCCGCAAAGCGTCCTGCACCTGCATGACTTCAAGCCGTGGTCAGGGTTTGGCGAAACATGCACGATGGCCAGTGTGATGCAGTTCGTTGAAAAGCACCGCGACCACGTCAAGGATCGTGAAAGCCTGTATTGCGGGCCTGAACAGCACTAACTAGACTGGGCCATGCGCCACGGCGCGTGGCCCTTAGCTGAACAACTCGTGGCAAAGTTCCAGCGCGTCGATCAGCACATCTACCTCTTCGGTCGTGTTATACATCCCGAATGACGCGCGGCAGGTCGCCCCTACCCCCATGTGTTCCATCAATGGCATCGCGCAGTGGGTGCCGGCGCGCACCGCAACACCCTTTTTGTCCAGCACAGTCGAGATGTCATGCGCATGCGCCGCCCCGTCCAGCGTGAAGGAAAAGATTGCCCCTTTTGTCGCTGATTGCCCCTGCACGTTCAGCCAGTTCAGCCCGTCCAGCCGGTCGCGGGCGTAGTCC
>JAHDGO010000426.1 GCA_020627605.1 Yoonia sp. | reverse complement strand
AGCCTGAAACATTCGTCACAGCCCACTCGCAATTCCTGGCCATTACAGGCAAAGCTGACTACACCAAATGGCAATACAAAGATCAGGACCAATCATGCGCCAAATTATCGCTCTGCTTGCCTTTCTGGGGTTTTTTCAGGCCACCGCTGCCACTGCGCAAAACAGCCCCGTCGTGGTAGAGCTTTATACCTCGCAAGGGTGTTCGTCCTGTCCGCCTGCCGACGCGATCCTGCATGATCTGGCCAAGCGCGATGACGTGATCGCGCTGGCACTGCATGTCGACTATTGGGATTACCTGGGCTGGAAAGATGAATTCGCCGACCCGCGCTTTACCAACCGGCAGCACGGCTATGCGCAGGCATTTCACGCGCGCAATGTCTATACGCCGCAGATGATCTTTAACGGCAAGGAACATGTTGTCGGGTCGCGCACCATGCAGGTCATGGATACGCTGATGGCGCATCAGCAGCAGGCGCAGCCTGTGCAGGTGTCATTGCGCCGCAACGGCGACCGGGTGATTATCAACGCCCAAAGCAGCCAGCGTGGAGACTATGTTGTCCAGATGGCGCGCTATACGCCGCAGGAAACGGTCGATGTGCGCCGTGGCGAAAACGCCGGTCGCACGTTGAGCTATGCCAACATTGTGACTTCGCTCGAGGCGATCAGTCGCTGGGATGGCCGTGCGCCGCTTGCGCTGGACGCGCCTGCACCCGGTGGCGCGCCTGTCGTGGTGATCGTTCAGCAAACCGGTTTCGGCCCCATCGTTGGTGCCGCCCAACTGCGCTAACCCGCTTTCTTCTTTTTCTTGCCGGGTGCCTTCCAGCGCCGATGGACCCAGAACCATTGGGCCGGGTTGCGCGCGATCTGCGCTTCGAGCCGGCTGTTCATCTCCACCAGCATCTCACGTGGTGCGGCGGGGGTTATGGGGGCCTCGACCTCTACCTTGAAAGAAAGGCCATCCGGCTGGCGGATGCCGAAGTAGGGAATGACGACCGCATCAATCCGCTGTGCAATCTCTGCTGCCGCCAATGAAGTGCGGGCAGGCTTTCCCAGAAACGGAATCATCTGGCCTTTGGCAGAGACATCGTAAAGCAGCGTGCCCAAGCCGCCGCCGCGCAGATGCCTTACAAAGCCAATGGTGCCGCGCGCGCCTTGGGCAAAGACCGGCCCGCCCCAGCTGGTCATGGTTTTTGCGTAATGGGCGTTGAAATAGGCGTTCTGCATCGGGCGGTAGAGGCCGCCAATCTCATGCCCCATGGCCGTCAGCACATGGCGGGGCGCCTCGTGATTGCCGAAATGACCGGTGACAAAAAGGATGGGGCGCTTGTCAGACAACGCCTCTGCCAGTGCCGCGACACCGGGCCCTTCGGCTTTGGTGTCGGCCAGCTGCGCGCCAAAGGCCTGCCAGCTGTAGTTTTCAATCACTGTGCGCCCGAAGTTGTCGCAGCACGCCGATGCCAGGCTGCGCCGCTCATGGGCTGGCATATCGGGGTAGATCATCGCCAGATTGGCCTCGGCGCGTTTGCGATAGCCGGTCAGGGGGCCGATGGTACGGCGCATGGCGCTGCCCATCATCCTGACACGGGTTTCGTAGGGCAGGCGCAACAGGCCGCCGATCAGTCCGCGCAAGGCGCGGTCCGCCATCCAGTCACCGGCCGTGCCTGTGACGCTATCGTCGTCGTCGGTGCTCACCCCGCGTCCGGCGTTCTGGCAAGGCCTGTGCCGATCATGCTGTCGCGGGTGATGAGCGCGGCCAGTTGATCAGCCGTCCAGCCATCGGTCCCGTCCGGGCGGGCCGGGATCACGATATAACGCATGTCGGCTGTGCTGTCGTGGACCCTGACCGTTGTGTCATCGGGCAGAGTGACGCCGAACTCTGCCAGCACAGTGCGGGGTTCCTTGACCGTGCGGGACCGATAGGCGCGGGATTTGTACCAGTCAGGCGGCAGGCCGAGCAGGTTGCGGGGATAGCAAGAGCAGAGGGTGCAAACGACGACGTTGTGCACCGTGTTCGTGTTTTCCAGCGCGATCAGTTTCATCGGGCCGATGTCGAACCCCATGTC
>JAHDGO010000425.1 GCA_020627605.1 Yoonia sp. | reverse complement strand
CACCGGCTATCAGGACCAGATCATCATCGAGGCCAAGGATTTCCTGACAGCCATCCACACCGGGCAAAACATCTGGCCGACATTCCGCGACGGGATGGCGGTCAACCAAATCGTCGCCGCCTGTCACGCCGCATCTGCCGCGCGCAGCTGGCAAACCGTCTCTGACTTCTGAAGAAAGCAACACCATGACGATCAAGATCGGCAACGCCCCATGTTCCTGGGGCATCGAATTCGCCTCTGACCCGGCCTATCCCACATGGCAATCGGTGCTCAGCCAATGTGCTGGCGCTGGCTATAAGGGGATCGAGCTTGGGCCCATCGGCTATATGCCAGAGGACCCCGCCATCCTTGGTGCTGAACTGGCCAAAAACGATCTGTCGATCATCGGCGGCGTGGTGTTCCGGCCATTCCATGATGCCGGAAAATGGGATGAGGTCATGGATGCCTCCGTGCGCACCTGCAAGGCACTGGTGGCCCATGGCGCGCAGCATCTGGTGCTGATCGACAGTATCTCGCCCCGGCGCGCACCGACAGCTGGCCGTGCGGATGAGGCCGAACAGATGGACAGCGCCGAATGGTCCGCCTTTCGCGACCGCATTGCGACCATCGCGAAAATGGGGGCCGAAGACTACGGGTTGACCGTCGGTATGCATGCCCACGCCGGTGGCTTCATCGATTTTGAGCCGGAGCTGGAGAGGCTCTTGTCAGAGGTTGATGAAAGCATCCTGAAAATCTGCTTTGACACCGGGCACCATTCCTATGCCGGCTTTGATCCGGTGGCCTTCATGAAGCGGCATATCGACCGGATCAGCTATATGCACTTCAAGGATATCGACCCGGCGGTGAAAGCTGACGTCGTCGCCAACCGCACAGATTTCTACAAGGCCTGCGGGCAAGGCATTTTCTGCAACCTCGGTCAGGGCGACGTGGATTTCCCTGCCGTGCGGCAGGTGCTGCTGGATGCGGGCTTCACCGGCTGGTGCACGGTCGAGCAGGACTGCGACCCATCGCTGCCCGGCACACCGCTCGAAGACGCCGAGAGCAACCGCAAATACCTCGAATCCATCGGGTTCTAGGCACCATAACTGTGCGTACAGGTTCTGTACGCAATCCGTACGGCATCCATACACCGGTTGGGGCCGGATTTTGAACGAAGGGCAATGGCCATGACAAAACTGAAATGGGGCATGATCGGCGGCGGCGAAGGCAGCCAGATCGGACCGGCGCACCGCTTGGGTGCCGGGCTGGACGGGCTGTTTGAATTCAGCGCCGGCGCGCTCGATCACCGGCCAGAACAGGGCATCGACTACGGCCAACGTCTGGGCCTTGGCGACCGTGCCTACGGCGGCTGGGAAGAGATGCTGGAAGCCGAGAAAAAGCGTGACGACAAGGTTGATCTGGTCACGGTCGCCACACCGAACGCGACCCACTTTGCCATCACAAAGGCCTTCCTCGAAAACGGCTTTCACGTGCTGTGTGAAAAACCGATGACCATGACCGTGGAAGAGGGCGAAGAGATCGTCGAGATCGCCAAGAAGACCGGCAATATCTGCGCGGTCAACTATGGCTACACCGGCTATTCGCTCGTGCGTCACATGAAGGCGATGATCGCCCGTGGCGATATCGGCAAGGTGCGGCTGGTCAATGCAGAATTCGCCCACGGCCACCACGCCGATGCCGCCGATGCTGACAATCCGCGCGTCCGCTGGCGCTATGATCTGGCACAGGCAGGTGTCTCGGCCCAGTTTGCTGATTGCGGCATCCATGCGCTGCATATGGCCAGTTTTGTGACCGGTCAGGAGGTGACAAAGCTGTCCGCCGACACCGTGTCTTGCATCGATGTGCGCACGCTGGAAGACGACGCCATGGTCAATTTCCGCATGGATGGCGGGGCTGTCGGGCGGCTTTGGACCAGTTCCATTGCCATCGGGCGTCAGCACGGGCTGGGCATTCAGGTCTTTGGCGAAACGGGTGGTTTGCGCTGGTCACAGGAACAGCCCAATCAGCTGTCTTACATGCCGCTGGGCGAACGCTTGCAGGTGATCGAACGCGGTGAGGCGAACCTGTC
>JAHDGO010000424.1 GCA_020627605.1 Yoonia sp. | reverse complement strand
GGTGCTGGAAACCTGCGACCGCATCTGCGTGATGTATTCGGGCGAAGCGGTGGAGCGCGGCAGCATCGAAGACGTCTTTGACGAGATGCAGCACCCCTATACGCAGGCACTCTTCCGGTCGATCCCGCTGCCGGGCGCCGACAAGAATGCCCGCCCGCTGATCGCCATCCCCGGCAACTTCCCCCTGCCGCATGAACGGCCGCAGGGCTGCAACTTTGGCCCGCGCTGCGACTATTTTGAGGCTGGGCGCTGTGACGCCGGTTTCATCCCGATGGAGGCCGTGCCGGGCAATGACCGGCACCAGACCCGCTGTCTGAAGTTTCAGGAAATCGACTGGCAGGCCCCGATTGAGGTCGGCGCGCAAACCGAAAAGCCAGCCCCCGGCCCTGTCGTACTGAAGATGGATAACCTCAAGAAATACTATGAGGTTGCGGCAAATGCGCTCTTTGGTGGCGGCGACAAGAAGGTCGTGAAAGCCAACGAAACCCTCAGCTTCGAGGCGCGTGAAAGCGAAACACTGGCCATTGTGGGTGAGTCCGGTTGCGGCAAATCCACCTTCGCCAAGGTGCTGATGGGGCTGGAAACAGCGACCAAGGGCGAGATCCTTCTCGACAACAAATCCATCGGCAACACCGCCATCGAGGATCGCGATACCAAAACCATCGCTGACGTGCAGATGGTGTTCCAGAACCCGTTCGATACGCTTAACCCATCCATGACCGTCGGGCGGCAGATCATCAGGGCGCTGGAAATCTTTGGCATCGGTGCCAATGATGCCGAACGGCGCGACCGGATGCTGAACCTGCTGGACCTTGTCAAACTGCCCCGTGCCTTTGCCGACCGGATGCCGCGCCAGCTGTCAGGCGGGCAAAAGCAACGTGTGGGCATCGCCCGCGCCTTTGCCGGTGACGCGCGGATCGTGGTGGCGGATGAACCTGTCTCGGCCCTTGATGTGTCGGTGCAGGCGGCGGTGACCGATCTGCTGATGGAAATCCAGCGAGAGCACAAAACGACGCTCTTGTTCATCAGCCACGATCTGTCGATTGTGCGTTATCTGTCGGACCGTGTCATGGTGATGTATCTGGGCCATGTGGTTGAACTGGGCACCACCGATCAGGTGTTTGCCCCACCCTATCACCCCTATACAGAGGCACTGCTGTCCGCCGTGCCTATCGCTGATACCTCGATCAAGAAAAAGCACATCGTGCTGGAAGGCGACATTCCATCAGCCATGAACCCGCCGTCGGGGTGCCCGTTCCAGACGCGCTGCCGCTGGAAATCGCAGGTTCCGGGCGGGCTTTGTGAAAAAGAGGTGCCGCCAGTGCGCGATATGGGCGACGGCCATCAGGTCAAATGCCACCTGTCGGATGCTGACCTGAACCAGATGGAACCGGTGATCCAGATCGCCGCCGAATAACGGAACCGTTTGCCTGACCTGGCGTTCTTCCTCCACAAGGTGGGAGAACGCTATGAGCACGTCAAAATCGGATTGGGCCATGCCGATCATGCGGCTGGGGTATGCCGGGCGCGGGATAACCTATGTGGCGATTGCTGGCATATCGCTCTGGACGATCTGGCAAGGCGGTCAGGCGCAAGGCACGTCAGAGGCGCTGGCCACCATCGAGACATCCCCATTCGGCATCGTTGTCCTGCTGGCCATTGGCATCGGGCTGCTGTGCTACACCGTCTGGCGCGTGCTTGACGGGATCGCCGATTTTGAGAAGGAAGGCGACGACGCCACAGGATGGATCGGCCGCGCTGGCATGGTTGTGACCGGGCTGCTGCACGGGCTGATCGGCGTCGCGGCACTGGCCCTTGCCGCTGGTCGGGACAGCGGTGGTGAAGGAAACTCCGCCATTGTGGGAGCGACCCAAGCCGTCATGTCTGCACCCTTTGGCATCTTCCTTGTCGGGCTGGCTGGGTTGCTGACCATCGGTGCCGGCATCTACTACCTGCACAAGGCCTACACGCAATCTTACCGCGAAAAACTGCGGGCAAACCATTTTACCCGCAACTGGAACAGCGCCTTGCGCGCTGGCGTGGCGGCACAGGGTGTTGTCGTGACGATCAT
>JAHDGO010000423.1 GCA_020627605.1 Yoonia sp. | reverse complement strand
TTTGGCGACGGAAGAAAAGCGGCGCGAACTGGAAACCGGTCTGGAGGTGGTGCAAGCCACCCTGCGGGACGCCATGCGCGCCCGCGAAGAGGCCCGTCGCGAAGTTGCGGCCCTGACCGCAGAAGACGCCGACACCGGCACAGCCTCAATCAGCGATGATGCGGCTGGCACGGTTGACCTGCTGGCCAGCGCACTAGCTGAGACCGCGTCAGAGCGTGACCAGATCGCCGCAGACGCGGAAGAGGCGATTGACGTCGCACAGGAAATGCAGCTTGAACTGCGGCTCTTGCAGGAACGCAACGACCAGATTTTCCGCCAGTTGGAAGAGGCGATGCTGGTGTCCGTGGAGCCGCTGGATGAAATGTTCCGCGCTGCCGGTATGAACCCCGATAACCTGATTGATCAGGTACGCCGCGGCTATTCCGGCACCGGCGGCCCACTGACGCCGATCCAGTTTTCAACACGCGGCGGCGATCCTGACCCCGACGCCCTGCGCGCCAACGCGATCCTGACTGCGATGGACAGGATCAACCTTTACCGGATCGCAGCGGAAAAGGCCCCCTTCTCGATCCCGGTAAAGTCGAACTTCCGCTATACCTCTGGCTTTGGGCCACGCTGGGGGCGGATGCACAATGGCACTGATTTTGCTGGGCCCATCGGCACGCCGATCTATGCCACCGCCGATGGTGTCGTCTCTCAGGCCGGATGGTCATCAGGCTATGGCCGTCTGATCAAGATCAGCCATGACTTTGGCATCGAAACACGCTATGCGCACCTGAATGCGATTGATGTCCGCGTTGGCCAAAGGGTCTCGCGCGGCGAGCGTATCGGTGCTATGGGGAACTCTGGTCGCTCGACTGGCCCCCATCTTCACTACGAGGTCCGTGTGAACGGCAACCCCGTCAACCCCATGACATACATAAGAGCTGGACAGAATGTTTTCTAAATCCAAAATCAATGAGCCCGGACCAAAAGCGTCCGATACCGACGCCACCAAGACAGGCGACGCCGCAAAGTCGACAGCCACTGACGCATCTGGTGCGCCAAAGGCAAAACCTGCCGCATCCGTCCTGTCGTCCGACCTGCTGATCACCGGTAACCTGAAAACATCCGGCGATATCAAAGTTGAAGGCCAGGTCGAGGGCGACATCCGCGCGCATCTGCTGACCGTCGGCGAAGGTGCCACCGTCAAGGGCGAAGTGGTCGCAGATGACGTCGTGGTCAACGGCCGCATCGTGGGCCGCGTCCGTGGTCTGAAGGTCCGCCTGACATCCACAGCCCGCGTCGAGGGTGACATCATCCACAAGACAATCGCCATCGAATCCGGTGCGCATTTCGAAGGTTCGGTGCAGCGTCAGGACGATCCGCTGGCAACCGGCGCGAAAAAAATGCCAACCACTGCGGCACCAGAAGTGAAACCAGCCGCAAAAGGCTGATCAGCCAACCATGATTTTTTGAAAGGCGCCCGAGCGGGCGCCTTTTTTATTGCTGCGGCAAAACGCGGCGATACAAATGCCACGTGGCATGCCCCAAGACAGGCAGGACCACGACCAGACCCAGAAACCACGGGACCAGCGCAAGCAGGGTCAGGCCAGCGATCAGGCCCGCCCAGACCAGCATTACCAACAGGTTGGCCTGTACCACCCGCAGGCTGGTCAGCATCGCCGTCACAAAATCAACCTCGCGGTCCAGCACCATGGGCAGGCTGATCACCGTCAGCGCAAACAGCAAAAACGCTAGCAGCGCGCCAACCCCCAATTCAACCGCGATCATGGTCACCCCATGGGCCGTCAGAAAGACGTCATAGCTTTGGCTGACATTGGTCATCACCGACAGCCCCATGAACAAGGCAAAGATCATATGGGCCAGAAAGGTCCAGAACAGAAAGAACACCACAATCATCGCACCCAAGAGCGGCAGTTGCCGGGTGCGTTCCTGCCAGACGATGCCAAGAACGCCGCGCCAATGCAGGGGGCGACCTGCCTCCATCCGGCGGCTGACCTCATAGAGCCCTGCAGCGGCAAAGGGTGCAATCGGAGGAAAGCCCAGCGATGTGGCCAGGACCCATGTGACATG
>JAHDGO010000422.1 GCA_020627605.1 Yoonia sp. | reverse complement strand
CCGATCGGGCAGCCGCCGGAATTCTCATCACCCAGCCAGAACATCGAACGGGCGGCGATGGTCACACCCGGCGCGCCGCCTGTCGTCGACACGCGCAGCCTTGGCAGTGCCTCGCGCGCATCACTCTGGACAGGGGCGCGCGGCTCCCTGCTTGGTGACAGACGCGCGATGCAGCGCGGCGACATCATGACCGTGGTGATTGAAATCGACGACCGCGCCGAGATTTCGAACTCCAGCGACCGGTCGCGCAGCGCCTCGCAACAGGCGCAGATCCCGCAACTGCTCGGCCTGCCGCAACGCTGGGACAGGCGTTTGCCCGACGGGGCCAGCGCCGCCGGTCTGGTCGATCTGAATACGCAAAGCAGCGCCGAAGGCGACGGATCAGTGCGGCGCAACGAACGGCTGACCCTGCGCATCGCGGTGACGGTCACGGACGTGCTGCCGAACGGGGTCTTGTCCATCGTCGGCCAGCAAGAGGTGCGGGTCAACTTCGAACTCCGCGAGCTGCTGGTCACCGGCTTTGTCAGGCCAGAGGATATCACCCGCCAGAACGAAATCACCTATGACAAGATCGCCGGCGCGCGCATCTCTTACGGCGGGCGCGGGCAAATCACGGACGTTCAGCAACCCCGTTACGGGCAACAGGCGCTGGAAAGGGCCCTGCCGTTCTAGGCAGGTCAGGTGAAGCACCAATGAAAATGCTGATCATTCCCGTGGCGATGACATTGCTTGGCACTGGCGCCGGTGTCGGGGCCGGCCTGTTTCTGGCGCCAGAACCCATACCGGCGCCAGATGCCACCTCTGATGACACAACCGCAGATCCCAGCCTGCCAGCTGCACCCGCGCCACTGGCACTGCCGCAAGAGCGGGAGTTTGCACGCCTGAACAACCAGTTCATCGTCCCCGTTGTCGAGGATGGGGCGATTGCGTCACTGGTTGTCATGTCACTCAGCCTGGAGGTGGCCAGCGGCGCACGCGACGCCGTTTTCGCCACGGAACCCAAACTGCGTGACCGCTTTCTGCAGGTGATGTTCGACCATGCCAACACAGGTGGTTTTTCCGGCAATTTCACCGCGGGGCCGAACATGCGTGCCCTGCGCAATAGTCTTTTGGAGGCCGCACAGGATGTGAATGGCGCGCGGGTTTCTGACGTGCTGATCATCGATATCGTGCGTCAGGACAGCTGATCGTCTCGCTTGCCGCGCGCCTTGCGCCGGGCCGCAATCTGCCTCGCCAATAATTTCCCGGCCACCTGATCCTTGCCGAAATCAATCCGCAGTTGCTCTGCCAGCGCGGCCCGTCTGGCCAGCACCTGCGCAAGCTCTGCGTTGATGACCGCGCGTCGTTGGTCCGCCCAGACCTGCCAGCGTACATCCGCGCCAGCGGCGAGTGCGACATCTGTTTTTGCATGCGCGCGTGCCGCATTGGCGCGACGCGCCGCCAAAAGATCGGCAAGATTGGCGCGCAGTGCCGCCTCTTGCCGCATCAGTTTGGCCATGTCCGCCTGACGCGCCTGAAAGCGCAAGGCGGTCAGATGAGCCAACTGTTGCATCCGCTCTAGCGCCATCCACCAGCCCCCGCCTTCGCCCGCATCGCCTCGGCAAACCGGATGGCCGCCGCGACGGCCTGATAATGCGCCGGCGCGATCTCCGCCCCCAGCGCGACCTCGGCATAAAGCACGCGCGCCGCAGGCGGGTCAGAATGCAGCGGCACGCCATGTTCCTGCGCCTGCGCGCGGATACGCCCGGCGACCTCATCAACACCTTTGGCAACACAAACAGGCGCCGCGCCCTTTCGCCGGTCCCAGCGCAGCGCGACCGCGAAATGCGTCGGGTTCACGATAACCACGTCAGCGCTGGCCACCTCGACCAGCATCTTGTTCATCGCGATCTCCTGGCCGCGCTGGCGTCGCTGCTGTTTCATGAACGGGTCGCCCTCGGCCTGCTTTTGCTCGTCCATCACTTCTTTGCGGCTCATCCGGTTTTTGCGCAGATGCTCGGCATGTTGCCACAGATAGTCGACAGCCCCGATCACCAGCGCCACCAGCAGAACGATGCCCGCAAGGGCCGTGATCATCCGTCCC
>JAHDGO010000421.1 GCA_020627605.1 Yoonia sp. | reverse complement strand
CATCGTCTATATTGACGAGGTCGACAAGATCACGCGCAAGTCCGACAATCCGTCCATCACCCGCGATGTGTCTGGCGAGGGGGTGCAGCAGGCGCTGCTGAAGATCATGGAAGGCACAGTGGCCTCTGTTCCGCCGCAGGGTGGGCGCAAGCATCCGCAGCAGGAATTCCTGCAAGTGGATACCACCAACATCCTGTTTATTTGCGGTGGTGCCTTTGCGGGTCTCGACAAGATCATCGCGCAGCGGGGCAAAGGCTCTGCCATGGGCTTTGGCGCTGACGTGCGCGAGGATGATGACCGCGGCATTGGTGAGATTTTCACGGATCTGGAACCAGAGGATCTGTTGAAGTTCGGACTGATCCCTGAATTCGTCGGTCGTTTGCCGGTCATTGCAACCCTGACTGATCTGGACGAAGACGCGCTGATCACCATTCTGACCCAGCCCAAGAATGCGCTGGTCAAGCAGTACCAACGCCTGTTTGATCTGGAAAGCACCAAGCTGACCTTCACCGAGGACGCGTTGAGCGCGATCGCCAAACGCGCGATCGAGCGCAAGACCGGTGCGCGTGGACTGCGGTCCATCATGGAAGATATCCTGCTGGATACGATGTTCGACCTGCCCGGCATGGACACGGTGACAGAGGTTGTGGTGAACGAAGAGGCTGTGACGTCTGACGTGGCACCCTTGATGATCCACGACGACGGCAAGCAGAAAGAGCCTGCGACAGCGAGCTGACGCATCGTGACCGTCCGCCACATCAGCACCGGATCCCCGTTCGAAGAACAGATCGGCTATAGCCGTGCGGTTGTGGCCGATGGCTGGGTCTTTGTGGCTGGCACCACGGGCTATGATTACGACGCCATGGTCATGCCTGCCAGTATCGAGGCGCAGTGCCGCAACACGCTCGCCACCATCGCCAAGGCGCTGGAAGAGGCAGGCAGTGGTCTCGACCATGTGGTGCGCGTGAACTACATCGTGCCCGACGTGGCCGAGTGGCCAAAATGCTGGCCTATCACATCGCAGGCCTTTGCCGTGGCGAAACCTGCGGCGACGATGATCTCTGCCAGTTTGCAGAACCCCGAAATGAAGATCGAAATCGAGGTGACTGCGCGGGTCCCCGCCTGATCCGTCTGGACCTTTTGCCGTGCTTGGTGCATGGATAGGCAACGCAATCCGGAGACGCGACATGGGCCTTGGTCACAACATCAAACGCATCTTTACCTGGTGGGATGGGCAGTCTTTTGGCACCCAACTGTGGACCAGCCGGAATGGTACAAAAGTCGGCGAAGATGCCGATGGGAACATCTATTACCGCAATGGCGACGACAGCCGCCGCTGGGTCATCTACAACGGTGAAAACGAAGCGTCGCGCGTCAGCCCAGAATGGCACGGCTGGCTGCATCGCACCTGGGATGAGCCGCCGACCGAACTGGCCTTGAAACGCAAGGATTGGGAAAAGCCGCATCAGGAAAACCTGACAGGCACGATGGCCGCCTATGCGCCTGCCGGGTCGATCCGCCGCGCGGCCCCCGCTGACCGGTCCGACTATGAGGCCTGGACGCCGGAATAGGTGCCATGATGCGCGCGCTCCCACTTATCCTGCTAATGTCGTTCGCCGTCCCTGCGGCGGCACAGGACGACGGCATTTCACTGACACCGCTGGAAGAGCCCATCGGCGAGCTGATGACAACGCCAAACGACGTCGTCGAAGAGTACCTGTCGACCAATACCGAAGAGCGTGTGACCGCTGTCGAACCCGCACAGACCGGCGCATTGCGTGTGCTGGACAAGCTGACCGGCGCCGTGACCGATCTGAAGCTGGATCCTGGCCAGACCGGCAATCTTGGCTTTCTGTCGGTCACCTTGCGGGAATGCCGTTATCCTGTAGACAACCCCTCGGGCGATGCATTCGCCTATATTCAGGTGGTGGACCGCAAGGAAAGCACACCGCTTTTTGCTGGTTGGGTGATCGCTTCAGCGCCCGCGCTGAATGCGATGGAGCATCCGCGTTACGACGTCTGGGCGTTGCGCTGTATCACATCCTGAGGCGCGGCAATTGATGTAGCTGCGACGAATGTAGCCTGACGTTGCAGCGCGGCCTCCAGCCTTGCGTGATAGG
>JAHDGO010000420.1 GCA_020627605.1 Yoonia sp. | reverse complement strand
CATCACCATCGGCGTACCCGCCAGATGGGTGAGATACTTGAGGATGAACATCCGTGTCAGACGCCGCCCGCCATAGATATCGGCAAAGCTGTCGCCGCCGCCAATGTCAAGGACCAGATCAGAGCGGCGGGCTTGCGCGAAATACCCCATCGGGTTCAGCATAACCTTACCGTTCAGATCGCGCACAGTGATATCAGGGCCCGTTACATAAGGATCACGCGGATCCGTCCAGTCCATGGCGGTGATCGCGATCTCAATTCCCAACTCGCGGGCAATGTCGCGCACGATCTCGACTTCAGAGACGGTCAGCGCCCCCACGCCAAGGTTATCAGACCGGGTGGAATGCAGGATCAGAGTGATACGAAGCGGACGGGAGGGCATGGATCAGGCCTTTCGAAAAACGGGAAACGAGAAAATCATGATGTGCGCTTGCCACGCAGAAGATCACGGAGGATGACGCGGACAGCCTCAAGCCGCATATGCAGGGCAAAACCTGGGATGTCGCTGGTGCTGTCCAGTGGGCGGCGAAATGCCTGCGGCTGCATCTGGCCCGTGCGGACAGAGGCAACCAGAGCTTGTTCAAGGGCCTCAGGTGTCTGAACGGGCGCATCCAGCGTCATCTGCATCGTCAGCGGATAGAGCTGTTTGAGGCGGTGAAAGTCCTGACCGACGGTGGCGGGCAAGCCAGTCTGCCGGATCATCTCCAGCGCCTCTTGGCCCCAGACGATCCCGTCGGATTTGCGGTTCCATAGCTCGATCCCCGACAGATAGGGGGCCCAGGCCGGGTCAAACAGCGCATGGGCCTGTTTGCGGATAGGGTGGGCAAAGACCGCGACACCACCGGCCACCTGCACGGCGTGCAGGGTTTGGGGCACGGGCTGATGCTCGGCCAAAAACTGATCCAGCCCCCATGTCAGGATATGCACGGCATTGTCGGGGCTGGAATATTCGATACCCGGGATCAGCTGGCAGCGCGCTGTAGAAGCCTTTGCACAGGCCGCGCGATAGTCAGCAAAGCGCTCAGGCGCAAAGCCTGTGTCGTGTTCGGTCATCATCACCGCATCAACGCCCAGACGGCCGTAAAGCCGGGCAATGGCGTCCAATTCCCACTGGCCATCATAGGACCAGGTGGAATGGGCGTGCATCACCACGCGCAGGGATGTTTTGCCCACCGCCCTCATTTGCGCAGGGCCTTCCAGACAGTGGCCATGGCGTGATGGATAAAGAACGTCTTATGTGCGGGATCGTAATTGTAGAAACTGCGCAAAGGGGCGGGTTTGAAAACGCCGCCGAGCGAGCGCCAGAAGCTGGGCCAGGTCTGCCGGTGAAACGCGCTTTTCGGACCACGCAACACAAAGAGAAGATGCAGCAATTCGCGCCCTAGCTCACGCTGCACCAGTGGCTTGGTCACGGGCGCAGGAGGCGTGGGGGTGAAGGCGGGATCAAGGGCGGCTGCCACAGCCCAGGCGGGATACTCAAACCCCTGCCTGCGGGCCAGCGCCAACGACCCCCACATACGGCCGTTGATCTCCATGAACCAGCGAGTGCCCTCCGCATCACGCAACAGCTCGACCATAAACGGCCCGCGCCAGCTGATATCGGCCACAAAGCGCGACACAGCGGCCTTGATCTCATCCGATGGCTGCAGGGTGCGGCAAGCCGATGAGCCCGAGCCATGCGGGTTCATCATCCGCACACGCTCGTGTCCGGACCAGCAGATCACACCCTCCGGCGTGGCATAGCCAAAGACACCTTCGCCCACGCCATGCACCAAAGGCTGGATGAGCAGGGGCTCCATATCCTTATTCAGACCCGATTTCAGTGTCTGGACCGCGTCTGCATCAGGCAAATAAGTCGTCTCTCCCTTACCCAAGGAACCACCGCGCGCGCGGATCGCGAGCGCCGGTTTGGAGATGGCGGGCAGGGGCATGTCACCTGGCACATCGTCAGGCACATGGGCCACAATGGTCGCAGGCACGGCAAGCCCTGCACGGGCGGCAGCCTCAACCTGTTGGATCTTGTCCAGCGCAAGGGCGGCTTGTGCACCGGTGGCTCCGGCAGAGCGGGGGTCCTCGCCCAAGGCAGCCTCTGCAAGCCATAGCCCGCCGTCATCCAGCGGCAGGATCACTTCGGGCGC
>JAHDGO010000419.1 GCA_020627605.1 Yoonia sp. | reverse complement strand
GACCACAAAGTCGATGGCGTTTTCTTCGGCAAAGCTGGCAACGGCATCACCGTCGAGAATGTCCAGCGCCGCACAATCCGCGATTGCTGCAATGCCGGCATTGCCGGGTGCGACGATCAGCCGGTCACACTTTGGATTCTGCTTGATTGCCCAGGCCAGACTATGTTCGCGGCCACCACTGCCCAAGATCAGAATATTCATTGTTGCCCCCGGCCTGTTGTTCCGCAGCGGTTCTATGCCGCGCAATTTTTGATCACAAGTGCCCCGCACCCGCGAAAACCCGCCACCTTGCTTTGACAGAACGGAAATGCCCCCTAAACTGTCGCGCGGGGGCTGCAGGACGCAAGGTGCAGCAATGAAACGAACAAAGACCGATCGCCGGCTCTGGCACCGGTTGGAAGGCTATAGTTTTCACGAACGTCCGCTGACGCGCTCTCTCGTCGACCGGCTGGAGGATGAGACGGGCCATTCGACAGATGTCTGCTATATCCTCGTCGAGGAATATCGCCGCTTCATGTATCTGGTAGGCAGCACCGGAGAGACATTGGCCCCGTCGCCGATTGTCGATGTTGTCTGGCGACTGCATGTTGAAGACAAGAAAGCGTATTTTGACGACTTCTGCCCTCGCATCATCGGTCGCACGATCCATTATGCAGGCGCAGATGCCGACGCGCCGCATTTTCTGGACGATCCGGCGTATACCCGCACGCTTGACCGCTATGCGCAGGAATTCGGGCGCGCGCAGGTGCAGTACTGGCCTGACCCGATTGACCCGTCTGTCGGCATGTCCAGTTTTCTGTTGTGGATCATCGGGTTGGCGGCTGTTGGCCTTGGGGTCATGGCCGACTCGGTTCTGTTTGCGGTCTTCGGGGCTTTGGTTATTCTGGCGCAAATCTTCTTGCGGTGGAAATACGCGCCACTGCCCCTCAGGACCTGATCACCGAAAGAGCGGCATTTGAACGATCTGTTTGACGACGAACCGGCGGACAACACGCCGGAGTTTTCCGTGTCGGAAATTTCCGGTGCGGTCAAGAAGGCTGTGGAAACAGGGTTCTCGCATGTGCGGGTGCGCGGCGAGGTCGGGCGCGTGTCACTGCCCCGGTCCGGCCATATCTATCTCGACCTGAAGGATGATCGTGCGGTTCTGGCCGGTGTCATCTGGAAAGGCCGCGCGCAGGGTTTGGCCCATCGCCCCGAAGAGGGGATGGAGGTGATCGCCACCGGCAAGTTGACCACCTTCCCTGGCCAATCAAAGTACCAGATGGTGATCGAGGACATCGCCCCCGCCGGTGCCGGTGCCCTGATGGCGATGCTGGAAAAGCGCAAGGCGGCGCTAGCTGCGGAGGGCCTGTTCGCCCCGGATCGCAAGAAACCCTTGCCCTATCTGCCTGAAATCATTGGCGTTGTAACGTCACCCTCTGGCGCGGTGATCCGTGATATCCTGCACCGTCTGCGTGATCGGTTCCCGCGCAAGGTGCTGGTCTGGCCGGTCGCTGTGCAAGGTGCGAAATGCGCGCCAGAGGTGGCCGCGGCAATCAATGGCTTCAACCAGCTGACACCGGGCGGTGCCCTGCCGCGCCCCGATCTTTTGATCGTCGCGCGTGGCGGCGGGTCTTTAGAGGATCTTTGGGGGTTCAATGAAGAGGTCGTCGCGCGGGCGGCTGCGGCATCGGACATCCCGCTGATTTCTGCTGTGGGGCACGAAACCGATACGACACTGATCGACTATGTCTCAGACATGCGCGCGCCGACACCGACGGCGGCGGCCGAATTGGCTGTGCCTGTGCGGGTGGAGCTTTTGGCGTGGACCGACCAGCAGGGCGCGCGATTGTCGCGCGCGCTGTCCACCGGCATCACGCAGCGCCAGCAAAGGCTACGCGATCTGGCGCGGGTCTTGCCGCAAGCCGAAACGCTATTGGATACACCGCGCCAGCGGTTGGATTATCTGGGTGAACGCCTGCCCTCTGCCTTGCGCGCTGCGGCTGACAAAAAACGGCTGAAACTGACAGAGGCGAGCCTGCGCCCCGGCATCCTCACCCGCCGGATCGCAGAGGACAGGCGCATGTTGACGACGCTTGCGGCGCGCCTGGCACCGGCGCTGACGCGGCAGACTGGCGACGGGCGGCGCAATCTGACACAGGTC
>JAHDGO010000011.1:17442-19032 GCA_020627605.1 Yoonia sp. | reverse complement strand
GAGGCCGCACTTCTTTTCACATCCGGCTATGTGTCGAACTGGGCTGCGCTGTCCACCCTGGGCAGCCGGTTGGAAAACTGTGTGATCCTGTCTGACGCCGGCAACCACGCCAGCATGATCGAAGGCATCCGTCACAGCCGCGCGCAAAAGGTCATCTGGCGGCACAACGACGTGCATGATCTGGAGATGAAGCTGCGCGCCCTGCCAAAGGACGTGCCCAAGATCGTAGCCTTCGAAAGCGTCTATTCCATGGACGGCGACATCTGCCCGATGCGCGAGATCGTCGAGGTGGCCGAAAAATACGGTGCCATGACCTATCTTGATGAGGTCCACGCCGTCGGCATGTATGGCCCCCGCGGTGGTGGCGTCAGCGAAAGAGAGGGGCTGGCCGACCGCATCACCCTGATCGAAGGGACGTTAGGCAAGGCCTTTGGCGTTGTTGGTGGGTACATCACAGGCTCTGCGGCCCTGTGTGATTTTATCCGCAGCTTTGCCTCTGGTTTCATCTTTACGACGGCGTTGCCGCCTGCTGTGGCTGCTGCTGCCCGCACCTCCATCGCCTATCTCAAGGACAGCGAGATGGAGCGTGCAAAACAGCGCCGTCAGGTCGCCCGTCTGCGCGCCGCCCTTGATCGCGAGGGTATCCCGCATATGCACAACGACAGCCATATCGTGCCAGTGCTGATCAAGGATCCGGTCAAAACACGGATGCTTGCCGATTATCTGATGCGCGAATGGGACATTTATGTGCAACCGATCAATTATCCCACCGTGCCCAAGGGGACAGAGCGGCTGCGCTTTACCCCGTCACCGCTGCACACCGACGCCGATATTGACCATCTTGTCAAAGCCTTAAGCGTTCTTTGGCGGCAATGCGCACTGGCCCATGCGGTGGCATGAGGCACATCACGCATTCTTTTGCATACAGGGGTGGACCACCCGCAAAAGCGTATTACATTCCCATCCGACTGGGGCAAACGGTCACGAGAACCAGATCGAAAGGAAGACGATCATGAAACGTTTTACACTTGCAGCAGCCCTTGCTGTTGTTTCAGCACCTGTCTTTGCTGATGGCCATGCCGCCACCGTTGGTGATGCTGCCGCCGGCGAAGAACAGTTCAACCGCCAGTGTGTGGCCTGCCACGTCGTCGCAGACGCCGATGGCGAGGTGCTTGCCGGCCGCAACGCACGCACAGGTCCAAACCTTTACGGTGTGGCCGGGCGTCAGCTTGGCTCAATCGAGGATTTCCGTTACGGCGACGCAATTGTCGAACTGGGTGAAACCGGTGCTGTCTGGACGGAAGAATCATTTGTTGGCTACGTGCAGGACCCAACTGGTTGGCTGCGCGAGACGCTGGATGACCGCCGCGCACGCGGCAAAATGGCCTATCAGGTCCGTCAGGAAGATCAGGCCTACGACCTTTATGCCTATCTGGCGACATTCGCTGACGAAGAAGACGTAAACTAAGTCTGACGCAGATTGTTTTGCAAAGGGGCCGCAGCGCATCATCGCTGCGGCTCTTTTCTATGCGGTCAGGATCAGATCGGCGATTTGTGCAGGGTCTTCTTCATGCGCCAGATGGCCAAGGC
>JAHDGO010000011.1:0-17432 GCA_020627605.1 Yoonia sp. | reverse complement strand
GGTCAGTTTGGCATTGGTCAGTTTGGCGCAGGCATCGCGGCTGACACCCGGCGGTACGGCCTTGTCGGACAATCCGGTGATCAGATGCACGGGCAAGTCGATCTGCCCCAGCCGGGCCAATAGCCCATCCAGCGACCACTGCGCCATCATCGACAAGGTCGCATCCACATGCGCGCTGTCGGTGGCAAGCCGGTAGTAAAGCTCCAACCCCTCTTGATCCAGCGTGGACCCGGTGCCGCGGATCAGGTTGCGCACGCTGTTGCGGGTGGTCGTGCTGGCAAACAGACTGGCGCTGAAAGGCGTCACCGCCAGCGCCTTTGCCATCATCGGGAACAGCCAGCCAGCGACCCCCTTGAAGTTACCGAGGGCCGCGTTGATGCCGGTGATCCCCTTGACCGGTCGCAGACCCAGTTCGCACATGCGCAAGGCGATCGCGACCCCGGCGGAATGGCCGACAATCCGGTCTGGCACCCATCCCTGATGGCGGCACAGCGCCAACAGATCCTCTGCCATATGATCCAGCCCGCAGCGTTGTTGTGCGCCGAGCTGTGTAAAGCCCTGTCCGGGCAGATCGACTGTCACCACATGATGGTGCTTCACCAGCAGCGGGAAGAGGCCACGAAAGCTTTGCGTTGCACCGCCTGCCCCATGCAGTAAAAGCACGGTCGGCCCTTCCCCATGTTCCTGAATGTGCCAGCGGTGCGGGCGGTGCAGCAGCTGGCGGGAAAATGCGGTCAGCGGCCAGCCCTGCGCGTCGTCAGGCCAGCGCATCAATCACCCAATACGGTGGCGACAGAGGTGGACAGCCGCGCCGCATCGGCACGTGGCAACGGCAGATAAGCCGCATCCAGCGTCTGCGCGAGATTGCGCAGGGCCGGTTCTGGCCGGTTGCCGGTGTCGATGACGATAGCATCTGTGCCAGCGGCGCGCAGCGCGCGGGCGATCTGTTGTGCGTCTGTTGCTGCCTGTTTGCGGTCGGCGCTGCCATCAAGGGCAATATTCGCGCGGCCATCCGTGAGGATCGCAATCGTCGGGGTCAGTCCCCGGCGTCCGGCCTGCTGTGCCTGCTCAAAGGCCGCCATCATCCCTGCGGCAAGTGGTGTGCCGCCGCCACCGGGCAGGCCCGCCAGACGCCGTTTCGTCTGCACAAGCGACCGGGTGGGCGGCAGCAAAAGCTCGGCCTCTGTGCCGCGAAACGCCACGAGCGCCACATGGTCGCGCCGCGCATAGGCCTGCGCCAACAGCAGTTCGACCGCGCCCTTCGCCTCTGCCAGTCGCGTCAGTGCAGCAGAGCCTGAGGCGTCGACGGTAAAGATCAGCAAGCGGTCTGATTTTTCCTCGAACCGTTTCAGGCGAATGTCTGAGGGACGAATCTGCAACCCCTCGCGTCCTGTCGCCTGACGGCGGATCGTTTGCCAAGGCGCTGCGGCACGCAATGTGCCGATGATGTCGATCCGTGCGCCGTCACTGATCCGCCCGGCGCGCGATGGCAGGGGCCGCCCGCGCCTGTTGCCCTTGCGTGCAGCACCTGTGCCACTACCGCGCCCGCTGCGTGCCTTCTGCGCGGTCAGACGGTCCAGCAGGTTGTCAGGCAGCAGCGCGCGCACGGCCTCCAGCAGCAACTCATCAGGCAGGTCCAGCCTGTCTTCGCCGGTGTTCTGATTGGTTTGGTCAGGGGGTGGTGCTGGCGGCTCTTCGATGGTTTCGGGGTCGGGCACGCGGGTTGCGCGGTGGGCCAGTGTCAGCGCGCAGGCGACTTCGAGGTCTTCTGCAGTAACCTCGGTCCGGCCTTGCAGCCCTGCATGGGCCCGTGCCGCGCGGATCGTGAATTGCGGTGCGCGTAGGCTGTCGATCCCGAGGTCGTGCGCAATGCGGGTGATCTGGGTGATCTGGTCAGGCGTGATGCTGGCCGTTGTCGGCTGTGCGTGCTGTGGCAGTCGCACATGCGCGTCGCGCAGGCTGCAGTCTGACAGATCGACGTGAAAGGCCAACCGCTCTGCCAGTTTTGCCTCCAGCGCCTCATCGGGGGCGGCGCCCTCATCCAGTGCGATCAGGGTGTGGCCGCGTGCCTGATCCAGTGTCAGCGCCAGCCGTGCGGCCAGCGTGGGTGCGGCCCGTTCCGCCATATGCAATAGCAAGGGACCGGGGGTGGCCAGCAGCCCCTTGTCCCGCACCAGCAGACCTGTGGCCAGCGTCGCTGACAGGTCCAGCCCGCCGTATAGCGCCTCGTCCGTGATGGCAGGGTGCAGTCTGACAGCCTGCGCCGGGGCAAGTGCCATCAGCCTGTCGCGCACCGGACCGGAGCGCGCCCTGACGCAGATGCCGCCAAGACCGGGGTCTTGCGCCAAAAGCCGCAGTGCCAGCGCGGCATGGGTCCAGCTTTCGCTAGCCAAGGACCTCCTCCAGTGTGCGGGTGACGCGGGTGCCGCTGCCAGCCTCGTCCAGCGGATCGCGACGCAGACGGTGGCGCAGGGCCATGGGGGCCACGGCACGCACATGCGCGCGGGTCAGCGCGGTGTCGTCACGCCACGCCGCGTAGGCGCGCGCGGCCTTCAGCAACGTCAACTCACCCCGCAACCCGTCAGAACCGAGCGCAAGGCAAAGTGTCGCCACATCATGCAAGGCCTTGTCAGGCGTCTTGAGTTTGCCCAGCGCCTTGCGCGCAGTCAGGATCCGCTCGCGTATTGCGGCATCTTCGGCCTGCCAGCGCAGCATGAAGGCGGCATTGTCGTTCTCGAACGCATCGCGGCGTTTGATGACGTCAACGCGGGTGTCCACGTCCTTGGGAGAGGTGACCTCGACCGACAGTCCGAACCGGTCCAGCAGCTGCGGGCGCAATTCGCCCTCTTCCGGGTTCCCTGATCCGACCAGCACGAACCGTGCCGGGTGGCGGATCGACAGGCCCTCGCGTTCGACCACGTTTTCCCCTGATTGGGCAACGTCAAGCAGCAGGTCAACGATATGATCCTCCAGCAGGTTCACCTCATCAATATAGAGATACCCCCGGTTGGCCTTGGCCAGCAGCCCCGGCTGAAACGCTTTTTCACCCTTTGTCAGCGCCTTTTCGATGTCGAGCGCGCCAGTCACACGATCTTCTGTCGCGCCAAGTGGCAGGTCGACCACGGGGGTCGGCATCTGATGCGCACGTTTGGTGGTCAGGCCAGCCCATGCAGGGACCTCTGCCGCCTTGGTGCTGTTCACCGGGCAGCCTTTGATTGCCTTGATGGGCGGCAGCAGGGCGGCCAGCGCCCGCACGGCGGTGGATTTGCCGGTGCCACGATCGCCAAAGACCAGCACGCCGCCAATGCTGGCGTCGATGGCCGTCAGGATCATGGCCTGTTTCATTTCGTCCTGCCCGACAATGGCAGAGAAGGGGAAAGGATGCGTCATGCGGCCTCCAGCTTTTGCAGGGGGGAGGTGCCGTTCCATGTGCCCCGGTCGGAATGGACGGCGAAACGGGCGTAAAGTTCTTCGCGAAACCAGCCTTCATCGCGCACAGCGCGAATGGCGGCGGCATGGGGGCCGGTGCGGGCAAAGGCGGCCATCGCCTGCTCTGACGGCCAGATCGAGAATGTGACCTGATGCAGCCAGGGCACCTCGCCAATACCGATCTTGAAGGCGACATTGGGGTCCTGCCCGATCATGGCCGAGATATTGGGCACACGGCCCCAGAACCGGGTCAGAATGCGTGGTTTGATCGTGGCGCGAGTCAGGGCGGCCAATGGGCCATCTGCCTGCGGTGCGCTGGGCGTGAACGGCGTCTGCCCGGCCCATGCACCGCGTGCGGTCTGGGTTTGCAGAAACACTGTCCAGCTTTCACTGGCGCGGTTTGCATAGCGGGCAAATACACCTTCGCTGCTGCGCTGCCGGGCGGTTTTGGCGTCGGGCCAGGTAGCGAGGATGGCATAGACGGCCGTGTTGGGTACTGGCGTGAACCCTTCGCCAATGCCGGACCCGCAAAGCTTCCAGAACCCGATGTCTGGCGTGCGTGCCATAGGCAGCCGTGCGGCACCCATCATCGTCAGTGCCCAGACACGGGCAAGAGGCCCCGCGAAACGGTAGAAAGACAGGCTGACAGTTTGCGTCACAGGCGGTTCCCTCGCGATGTGTCAATTTATCCTGACATAACCACATGGTTTTGGGAAGGTGTTGACGATAGGAATTGTCAACCTAGCCTGACACAACTAGTGTTGGGGCATGATGACATCCGACTCTGGCACATCAAACAGCGCAATCGTCATAGGTGCAGGGCTTGGCGGCCTTGCAGCGGCCATGCGTCTGGGGGCCAAGGGCTATGCCGTGACGGTGCTGGACAGGTTGGAAAAGCCCGGCGGCCGGGGGTCATCTGTCAACCAGGATGGACACCGATTCGACCTTGGGCCGACGATTATCACCGTCCCGCAGGTGTATGAGGATCTGTGGGCAGCCTGCGGCCGCGATTTTTACAAAGACGTCGATCTGCGTCCGATGGACCCGTTTTACGAGGTCCGCTGGCCTGACGGGTCCACCTTTACCGCCCGGCAGGATACCGACGCCATGCTGGCCGAGGTTGCCCGCCTGAGCCCCGGTGACGTGAAGGGCTACAAGCGGTTCCTGAAAGACAGTGAACGCCGCTATGTTGTGGGCTTTGAAGGCATGGTCGCCAAGCCGATGCACCGTTTGTGGGAAACGATCAAGGTGCTGCCGCTGTTCGCCATGCTGCGGGCGGACCGGTCCATTCTGGGGCTGGCCAAGGCCCGTGTGAAGGACCCCCGTTTGCAGATGGCGCTGTCGTTCCATCCGCTGTTTATCGGCGGTGACCCGCGACATGTGACCTCTATGTATGCGCTGGTGGCTTACCTCGAAAAGGAATTCGGCGTGCATTACGCCATGGGCGGGGTGCAGGCGATTGCCGACGCGATGGCGGGCGTGATCCGTGCACAGGGCGGGCAGATTCGCCTTGGCACCGAGGTGGATGAGATTTTGGTCGATGATGGGGCTGCCCGTGGCGTGCGCCTGAAATCCGGTGGGGTCATCACAGCGCCCCTTGTCGTCAGCAACGCTGACGCTGGTCATACCTACACCCATATGCTGCGCAATAAGCCGCGCAAGCGCTGGACCGATGCCAAGGTCAAATCGCGCCGCTGGTCGATGGGGCTGTTCGTCTGGTATTTCGGCACGAAAGGCACGGCAGAGATGTGGCCCGACGTTGGCCACCACACGATCACCAACGCGCCCCGGTACGAGGGGCTGCTGAAGGATATTTTTATCAAAGGCAAACTGGCCGATGATATGAGCCTTTATATCCATCGGCCTTCACGGACCGACCCAAGCGTTGCCCCGGACGGCGACGATACATTCTACGTCCTTTCACCTGTGCCGCATCTGGGGTTTGACGACCCTGTGGACTGGGCGGCAGAGGCCGCAAACTACAAGGCCAAGGTGCAGGCCGAGGTCGAAAAGTACCTGCCAACCTTTGCTGAACGCATCACGACCCAGATGGTGTTGACGCCAGAGGATTTCCGCGACCGCTATCTGTCACCAAACGGGTCTGGCTTTTCGATCGAGCCGCGCATTCTGCAATCGGCGTGGTTCCGGCCGCATAACGTCAGCGAAGAGGCGCAGGGCCTTTATCTGGTTGGCGCCGGCACCCATCCGGGCGCCGGTGTGCCCGGCGTGATTTCCAGCGCCGAGGTTTTGGCAAAACTGGTGCCAGACGCACCTGTCGTGCCAGAAATGAAGATGGCCGCCGAATGATCCGCCCCGATGATCTTGACCATTGCCGCGAGGCGATCCGCCATGGGTCGCTGTCGTTTCATGCCGCCTCGAAACTGCTGCCCGCCAAGGTGCGTGACCCGGCGCTGGCCCTTTATGCCTTTTGCCGACTGGCTGATGATGAGGTGGACGAAGGCGACTATCAGGCCGGTGCTGTCTTTCGCCTGCAGGACCGTCTGGATGCAGCCTATGCAGGCCGTCCGAAGAACGCGCCAGAGGATCGCGCCTTTGCCGCGATCATCGAAGAGTTTGAGATGCCGCGCGCCTTGCCAGAGGCGCTGCTGGAAGGCCTCGCCTGGGATGCGGCGGGGCGTGACTACCATTCCCTGAGCGATGTGCGCGCCTATTCCGCCCGTGTCGCCAGCGCTGTTGGCGCGATGATGTGCGTGCTGATGCGGGTGCGCGATGGGGATGCACTGGCGCGCGCCTGTGATCTGGGCGTGGCGATGCAGCTGACCAACATCGCCCGCGATGTGGGTGAAGACGCCCGGATGGGCCGGATTTATCTGCCACTGGACTGGCTGGCAGAGGCGGGGATCGACCCGCTCAACTTCCTGCGAGAGCCGCTGCCGGACGAGGCCGTGCGTGGCATGGTCAAGCGGCTCTTGGCAGAAGCTGACAGGCTTTACCGCCGATCAGAGGCGGGGATTAACGTGCTCCCATTGCAGGCCCGCACCGGCATCTGGGCCGCACGTCTGATCTATGCCGGAATTGGCGGGCAATTGCGGCGGCAGGGCTATGACAGCATTTCCATGCGCGCGCGTACACATGGCCGGCAAAAGCTGGGATGGCTGATGCAGGCGGCGCTGCGCACCGGTGGGTCTGTTGTCATGCCGAAATCGCCGGTGATCTATGCGCGCCCGTTGGATGAGGTGGTGTTTCTTGTCGATGCCACCTGCCGCAGTGCGGCACAGCCAAGCCGGACCCGCGCCGTGCTGGATGTGCTGGCAGAGCTGAGGGCGCGCGAGGCAGAGATTGGACAGAACCGGCCCATGGCCTAAATCCTGTCGAGAAACCCCTACAAGGCGCTGTCATGGATATCATGCTTTTCTTCCTGTTTCTTGCCGCCACCTTTGGGGCGGCCGCCACAGGTGCGATGTTCCCCACAGGTGAATGGTACAAGGGCCTGAACAAGCCGTCCTGGGTGCCACCCAACTGGGTGTTTCCGGTTGCCTGGACCAGCATCTACCTGCTGATCGCCTTTGCTGGCGCACGTGTCGCGGTGCTGGACGGCAACAGCTATGCCATGGCGTTCTGGGCCATTCAGATCGCATTCAACACGCTCTGGACGCCGGTGTTCTTCGGGTTGCGCCATCTGAAGGCATCGCTGCCGATCATGGGATGTCTGTGGTTGGCAGTTCTGGGGGCGACGGTCACGCATTTTCAGCTGGATACTTGGGCCGGTCTGGCCTTTGTGCCCTATCTGGTCTGGGTCACGGTCGCGGCCGCGCTGAACCACGCGGTCTGGCGGTTGAACCCCGATGAAAAGCCGCTGGAAATTCACAACATCTGACCTCTTGAACCTGCCCCCATTCGGTGAAACCATTGGGGATGGAACATCACATCAAATCATGGGCCGAAGTTGCCCCGCAGTTGGTGGCCGTCGCGGCAGGGCGCGAGGCGGCCGATCTGGTCATTCGCGGCTGCAAACTGGTGAATGTTCAGACCCGCGAAATTCTGGATTGGCAGGTGGCTGTGGCCGCAGGGCGTTTTGCCTATGTCGGTCCAGATGCGTCCCATTGCCTTGGTCCGGAAACGCGCGTGATTGATGCCGCTGGTCGCTACCTGATCCCCGGTCTGTGTGATGGCCATATGCATATCGAAAGCGGGATGCTGACCCCCGCCGAATTTGCTGCTGCTGTCATCCCGCATGGCACCACCACGATGTTCACCGACCCGCATGAGATCGCCAATGTCCTTGGCCTGCGCGGCGTGCGCATGATGCATGATGAGGCGCTGATGCAGCCGGTGAACATCTACACGCAGATGCCGTCCTGTGCGCCCTCTGCCCCGGGGTTGGAGACGACCGGGTTTGAGATTTCGGCAGAAGACGTAGCAGAGGCCATGGCATGGCCCGGCATCATCGGGCTGGGCGAGATGATGAATTTCCCCGGTGTCATCAACGGTGATCCGCAGATGCTGGCCGAGATGGCGGCGACGATGAACGCTGGCAAGACCGTAGGTGGACACTATGCCAGCCCTGACAAGGGCGTTGCGTTTTCCGCTTATGTCGCTGGCGGGGCGGCGGATGATCACGAAGGCACGGCAGAGGCTGATGCCATCGCCCGCGTCCGCAACGGGATGCGGTCGATGATGCGGCTGGGCAGCGCATGGTATGATGTGGAAAGCCAGATCACGGCTGTGACGGAAAAGGGTCTGGACCCACGCAACTTTATCCTTTGCACCGATGACTGCATGGCGGGCACGTTGGTCAATGACGGGCATATGAACCGCGTTGTGCGTCATGCGATTGCCTGCGGCTGTGATCCGCTGGTGGCCTTGCAGATGGCGACCATCAACACCGCCACGCATTTCGGGCTGGAGAGGGAGCTTGGCTCCATCACGCCGGGCCGCCGCGCCGACATGATCCTGACCTCTGACCTGACGACCCTGCCGATTGAAGAGGTGATCGCGCGGGGTGTCACGGTCGCCAGGGACGGGAAAATCACCGTGGCCTGTCCACACTACGACTGGCCAGCAGACGCGCGTGGCACTGTGCATCTTGGCAAGACGTTGGCCGCAGATGACTTTGCCATCGCCGCACCCGAGGGCAAGAACAAGGTAAAGGCCAAGGTGATTGGCGTTGTTGAAAATCAGGCGCCGACGCAGGCGCTGACAGCGGAACTGCCTGTTGTTGACGGTCTGGTTGAGGGCGAAGGCGATACCTATCAGATCGCCCTTGTCGAACGGCACCGTGGGACAGGCGCGGTGACAAACGGCTTTGTCTCCGGCTTTGGGTATACCGGCAAGATGGCCATGGCCTCGACCGTCGCTCATGACAGCCACCATATGATTGTCGTGGGCACCGACCGCGCCATGATGGCGGCCGCAGCAAACCGGCTGGGCGAGGTTGGCGGCGGTGTATCGGTCTGGAAAGACGGCGCGGAAATTGCATTGGTCGAACTGCCTATCGCAGGCCTGATGTCAGACAGCCCGGCGGCAGAGGTCGCCGCAAAGGCCGACCGCATGGTTGCCGCCATGGCCACCTGCGGTTGCACATTGAACAATGCCTATATGCAGCATTCGCTGCTGGCGCTTGTTGTCATCCCCTCTTTACGGATCTCTGATCTGGGTCTGGTGGATGTCGACAGGTTTGAAATCACAGATGTCTTTGAGGAAAACGCATGAATATCGCACAAGAGGTGTCAATCCGGACACCCGACATCCCGAAACCAGAGGCATTTACCGATGCCAAGGCCGCCGTCGCGCGGCTGCAGGCACTATATGATGCCGCCGTCCAGTTCCTGTCAGAGAATTTCGAGGAGGCGCTGAACGCAGGCCAGCCAGAGGCACGGGTGCGCGCCTTTTACCCGGAAATCCGGCTGACCACGACCACCTATGCCAAGACCGATACGCGCCTGTCCTTTGGCCATGTCGCCGAACCGGGTGTCTATGCGACGACGATCACCCGGCCTGATCTGTTTGCGGCCTATCTGGAACAGCAGATCGCCCTGCTGATCGAAAGCCATGGCGTGCCCGTGGTGATTGGTGCCTCTGACACGGTGATGCCGGTGCATTTCGCCGCTGCCAATGACCCCGGTCTGACGGTGCCGCAGGACGGGTCGATGGAGTTCAACCTGCGCGACACCTTTGATGTGCCGGACCTGACCACGACGCATGATAACATCGTCAATGGCGAGGGGTTCACCTACCCCGACGGCGCGCGCCCTTTGGCACCCTTCACGGCGCAGCGGGTTGATTACTCTCTCGCGCGGCTGGCCCATTACACGGCGACGGCGGCAGAGCATTTTCAGAACCATATCCTTTTCACCAACTACCAATTCTATGTGGAAGAGTTTGAGGCCTATGCCCGCCATATGCTGGCCGATCCCGACAGCGGCTACACCAGTTTCGTCAGCACCGGAAATGTCGAGATCACAGATGCCGATGCGCCGATTGAGACGCCGGCAAAGTTGCCGCAGATGCCGACCTATCATCTCAAACGCGAAGGTGGCGGCGGGATCACGCTGGTCAATATCGGGGTGGGGCCGTCCAATGCCAAAACGGCGACGGACCATATCGCGGTGCTGCGCCCCCATGCCTGGCTGATGGTTGGCCATTGCGCGGGGCTGCGCAATTCGCAGCGGCTCGGTGATTTTGTGCTGGCCCATGCCTATCTGCGCGAGGATCACGTGCTGGATGATGACCTGCCCGTCTGGGTGCCGATCCCCGCGCTGGCGGAAATCCAGATCGCGCTGGAACAGGCGGTGGCCGGTGTCACCAAGCTGGAAGGCTATGAACTCAAGCGGATCATGCGGACCGGCACCGTGGCGACCATCGACAACCGCAACTGGGAACTGCGCGAACAGGCGGGCCCTGTGCAGCGGCTGTCGCAGTCGCGTGCGATCGCGCTGGACATGGAAAGTGCCACCATTGCCGCTAACGGGTTCCGCTTTCGGGTGCCCTACGGCACCCTTTTGTGCGTGTCTGACAAGCCGCTGCATGGAGAGCTGAAGCTGCCCGGCATGGCGTCAGAGTTCTATAAAACGCAGGTCGCTGCCCATCTGATGATCGGTATCCGCGCCATGGAACACCTGCGCGATATGCCGCTGGAACGTATCCACAGCCGGAAATTGCGCAGTTTTGAGGAAACCGCCTTCCTCTGACCGCGGAAAATCGCCAAAAAAGTGCAATTTTCCCTTATAAACATACACTAATCGTTGTGTGGCCACACAAGATGCCGTTATATGGCGTGGTAATAGGCCCAACTGCTGGGCAATTTGAGGGAGACCAGTAAAATGGCGACAAAACCAATGACAAAGGCGCAGCTTGTAACTGCGCTGGCCGAAGAAACAGGCATGGACAAGAAAAATGCAGGTGCTGCGCTGGATGCGGTCACAGGTATCATCACGCGTGAAGTGGCCGGCGGCGGTGCTGTCACACTGCCAGGTGTGGGCAAAATCTACTGCCGCGAGCGGCCAGAGCGTATGGTGCGCAACCCTGCCACCGGCGAACAGATCAAGAAAGAAGCCGACAAGGTTGTCAAAATGACAATCGCAAAGGCGCTGAAAGACAGCGTCAACGGCTAAGCGAGCGGCGCAACGCGCCCGAGCTGACGAAAAAGAAAGGGCTGCCCCAGCGGGCAGCCCTTTTGCGTTGGCAGTTGGCGCAGGCTATGCGGCCGACAACACCTCTGCCAGTTTGTCAAAGGCCTGACCCCAGCCACCGGCGCCGGGCGATCCGTCCGGCACGCCGACATGCACCATGGTCATGACCGTCTGATCGCCCTCTGCTTGCAGGGTCACGATCACTTCTGTCACCTCTGGTGTGCCTTCGGGCATTCCCATCTTTTGCGGCGGGATGATCACGCCATCGGCGTCGCACATGGCCTCTGTGTAGACAAGTCGCGATGGCTGGCTGATCTCTTTGTAGACCCCGGTGAACCACATTTGCATGTTGCCATCAGGGCGCTGCATTTCCATGCAGATCTTGCGGGTGCCGCCAACCGTGACGTCCATCTCGGCTGTTGGCACGGTCATGCCCATGGGTCCGTACCAGCTTTGGAACAGCGCGGCCTCTGTCCACATGGCCCAGACCTTGTCGATCGGGGCATCAAAGCGGCGTTCAATCTTTACCCAGTCCTGTGCATCAGCCATTTTCGGTGTCCTTTGTTGATTTCAGAATGCGATCCATCGCGTCAAAGCGAACATCCCAGATGTGCCGGTACTGGTCCGTCCAGTTGGCGACCTGCCGCAAGGCATCGGGGTTCAGCGCGCAGGGTCTGAACTGTGCGTCGCGCCCCCGTGTGATCAGCCCCGCCGTTTCCAGCACGCGGATGTGTTTTGAGATTGCCGGCAGGCTCATCTCAAACGGGGCGGCCAATGTGTTCACCGACGCCTCGCCTGCGACCAGCCGCGCGAGGATTGCCCGGCGGGTGGGATTGGCGAGTGCTGCAAAAACAGCGTCCAGGTTTGGCGATGAGTCCATAGGTCATTAATAAAACAACATGTTAATTAAGCAACTGGTTTATCAATACGACGCGCATGAACTTGCTGTTTGCATCACACGCGTTTCCGTCGATAACAGCAGCACTGAAGGAGGCACATGTGGATATCAAAGCAATCCTGATGGGCCTTGCCTTTGCGCTGATGTGGTCATCGGCCTTTACCTCTGCCCGTGTGATCGTTGAATATGCGCCGCCCTTGTCGGCGCTGGCGCTGCGGTTTCTGATTTCCGGGTTGATTGGCGTGGCTTTGGCCTGGCTGCTGGGCCAGTCCGCGCGGCTCAGCCGCCGCCAATGGACCGGTGTCCTGATCTTTGGCATCTGTCAGAACGCGCTTTATCTTGGCCTGAATTTTGTTGCGATGCAGACGATCCCGGCCTCGCTTGCCGCGATCATTGCCTCGACCATGCCCCTGCTTGTGGCGCTCG
Source organism: Yoonia sp. (assembly GCA_020627605.1). Taxonomy (GTDB): domain Bacteria; phylum Pseudomonadota; class Alphaproteobacteria; order Rhodobacterales; family Rhodobacteraceae; genus Yoonia. Next base: position 5,087 of record JAHDGO010000011.1, on the reverse strand, counting down.
CCGGTTGGCTGGTATTTGGGACAAAGGTGCGACCGCTGGGCATCGCCGGACTGGTCGCTGGCCTTGTGGGTGTTGTCTTGATTATGGGTGCGCGGTTGCAAGGCGGTGTTGATCCGTTTGGTCTGATCCTTTGCATCATCGGTGTCGCGTCACTGACCGTGGCAACCATGGCGGTTTTGGGGGCATCGTCCGGCGGCAATGTTCTGATGATCGTAGGCCTGCAAATGCTGGTCGGAAGCGCGATGTTGTGGCCAGTCGGGCTTGCGCTGGAAGAGCTGACGATCACATGGAACTGGCAGTTGATCGTGGCCTTTGTCTATACGACGCTGGTGCCGGGACTGGCGGCGACGCTGGTCTGGTTCCTGCTGGTCGGGCGGATCGGTGCGGTCAAAGCCTCGACCTTTCACTTTCTCAACCCTTTTTTAGGCGTCGCCATTGCTGCTGCGCTGCTCGGCGAACGGATCGGTGTGCTGGACGTGCTGGGTGTCGCGATCATCGCCGGGGGTATTCTGGCGGTGCAGTTGTCGAAACAGGCCTAGCCGATCTGCCCGCGCACCCCGCCGGTTTGCCCACGGTCCAGCAGCAGGTGGTCAAGGATCACGCAGGCCATCATTGCCTCACCCACCGGGACGGCGCGGATGCCGACGCAAGGATCGTGGCGGCCTTTGGTGATCACCTCTGTCGCTGTGCCGTCCATGCGGATCGACTTGCGCGGGCTGAGGATGGATGACGTGGGTTTGACGGCAAAACGCACCACCACGTCCTGTCCCGTGCTGATCCCGCCAAGGATGCCGCCAGCATGGTTTGACGCATAGGCCGGTTGCCCGTCATTGCCCATGTAGATCTCATCGGCGTTGTCGCGGCCGGTCAGGGCCGCTGCTGCCATCCCCTCGCCAATCTCGACGCCTTTGACGGCATTGATCGACATCATCGCGGCGGCCAGATCGGTGTCGAGCTTGGCGTAGACTGGCGCGCCGATACCCGCAGGCACGCCGCGCGCCACCACCTCGATGATGGCCCCGACAGAGTTGTGATCGTCCTTGCGGAGCCACGCCAGATAGTCGTTCCATTCCTTGGCGGCTTCGGCATCGGGGCAGAAGAAATCGTTGCGATCAATCTCAGCCCAATCGACGCGTGCGCGGTCAATCTGTTTGGTGCCCATCTGGGTCATGTAACCCTTGATCTGCACATTGGGCGCAATCTGTCTGATCGCTTCGCGCGCCACGCCACCTGCCGCCACGCGGGCTGCTGTTTCGCGGGCAGAGGAACGGCCACCGCCGCGATAGTCACGCAGCCCGTATTTCTGGTGGTAGGTGATGTCGGCATGGCCGGGGCGGAAGGTATTGGCGATATCGCCGTAATCCTTCGACCGCTGGTCGGTGTTTTCGATCATCAGCTGAATGGGGGTGCCGGTCGTCTGTCCATCAAACACGCCAGAGAGGATCTTGACCGCATCAGGCTCATTCCGCTGGGTGGTGTTCTTGTTCAGGCCGGGGCGGCGCTTGTCCATCCACTGCTGGATCATCTCTGCTTCAAGCGGCACACCAGGCGGGCAGCCATCGACCGTCGCCCCCAGGGCGGGCCCGTGGCTTTCACCCCAGGTGGTGAAGCGGAACAGATGGCCAAAACTGTTGATCGACATGGGGTGCGCCCTTTCCTTGCCGTCCGGGTCTAGCGGGGGCGGGAATGAGGCTCAAGAGGTTTCGCTTGCCCCTGCCATGCTTCCGCACTACCTGTTGTCACACCTCGGGGGGCCAATCCATGGCTGAGATGCGCGTTGCGCGGACCCGTTGAACCTGAACCGGTTAAGACCGGCGGAGGGAAGGTTTAGCACATCCGCTATCCCCCCAATCCGCCCGTCGCATTTGGAGGATACGATGAAGACCACAACCTATCTGCCAGCTGTTACGGGACTTGCCCTTTGCGCCACAGGCGCATTGGCCGAGACCCCGGTGCTGCAAATCATGACCTACGACAGTTTTGTCACCGAATGGGGCCCCGGCCCCGCCGTCGAGGCGGCATTTGAAGAGGTCTGCGCCTGCGATCTGCAATTTGTCGGTGCCGGTGACGGTGCCGCCCTGCTGGCGCGTCTGCAACTGGAAGGCCCGCGCACCGATGCCGATATCGTGCTGGGGCTGGATACCAACCTGACCGCCGCCGCGCGTGAAACCGGGCTTTTCGCCCCGCATGGTGTCACGGCTGATCTGGATTTGCCGATCGCATGGGACGACGCAGAGTTTCTGCCGTTTGACTGGGGTTATTTCGCCTTTGTCGCCGCCGCCGGCACCGACAGTCCGGGATCACTGAAGGCGCTGGCGGAAAGCGACACGCAGATCGTCATTCAGGACCCGCGATCATCCACGCCCGGTCTGGGCCTGCTGATGTGGGTCAAGGCCGCTTACGGCGATGAGGCCCCAGCGATCTGGGACGCGCTGGCCGACAATATCGTCACCGTCACCCCCGGCTGGTCAGAGGCTTATGGTATGTTTCTGGAAGGCGAGGCTGACGCAGTGCTGTCCTACACCACCTCGCCCGCCTATCACCTGATTGCCGAAGAGGACGCCAGCAAAACCGCTTGGGGCTTTGACGAGGGTCATTACATGCAGGTGGAGGTGGCCGGAAAGGTCGCTGGTACCGATCAGCCGGAACTGGCGGATCAGTTTCTGGCCTTCATGGTCTCTGACGCGTTTCAAAGCGTGATTCCAACCACCAACTGGATGTATCCCGCCGTCACGCCAGAGGGCGGATTGCCAGCGGGGTTTGAAACATTGCTCACCCCAGAAAAGGCGCTGTTGTTGTCGGCCGAGGATGCCGCAGCGGTTCGCGATGCGGCATTGGACGAATGGCGCACGGCGCTGTCGCAATAGCGCCACGCTGGCCCGGCGCCGCTACGGCGGCGCTGGTGCTGTTGCTGACGCTGGGCACGCTAGCCGCCGTCGGTTGGCGGGCGGAGTGGTCTGGCGGGGTGTCACCTGCCGACTGGGCCGCAGTCAGGTTCACAGTGTGGCAGGCCATCCTGTCGGCGCTGATCAGCGTTGTGCTGGCCATCCCGGTGGCGCGCGCGCTGGCGCGACGGCGCTTTGTCGGTCGCGGGCTGTTGATCACGCTGCTGGGCGCGCCGTTTCTGCTGCCCGTCATCGTTGCGGTTCTTGGGCTGTTGGCCGTCTTTGGGCGCGAGGGGATATTCAACAGCCTGCTGGCCGCATTGGGTCTGCCGCCCCTGTCGATATTCGGGCTGCATGGTGTCGTGCTGGCCCATGTGTTTTTCAACCTGCCCTTGGCGATCCGGTTTATCCTGCAAGGCTGGCTTTCAATCCCGGCAGAGCGGTTTCGTCTGGCCGCGAGCCTGAACGCCCCTGTCGGTCGCCTGCTGGAATGGCCGATGTTGCGGGCGACAGTGCCCGGTACATTTCTGGTGATTTTTCTGATCTGCCTGACCAGTTTTGCTGTCGCGCTGACGATGGGTGGCGGGCCACGCGCGACCACTGTGGAACTGGCGATCTATCAGGCACTGCGGTTCGATTTTGATCTGGGGCGCGCGGCGCTTTTGGCCTGCATCCAGTTTGGTCTGTGCGTGTTGGCGGCCCTGCTGGCATGGCGGTTGGCCGGTCGCGATGTGACTGGCGCAGGGTTGGACCGTGTGGTCCAGCGCTGGGACACTTCCCATGCATGGGCCGACTATCTGATGATCGCCGCTGCGGCGCTGTTTCTGCTGGTGCCACTTGCCATGGTCGTGGCACGCGGCCTGCCGGGGCTGGCCGAGATGCCGGTGTCGATCTGGGCCGCCGCGCTGCGCTCTGTTCTTGTCGCCATCGGTGCGGCGGTGCTCTGTGTTGGTATGGCGCTGGCACTGGCTTTGCGCGGTGGGGTGCTGTCATCGATCATCGGGGTCTTGCCACTTGCAACCTCTGGTCTGGTGGTGGGGACGGGCGCGTTTCTGATTGTCTTCCCGTTCGTCCGTCCGTCCGATCTGGCGCTGGTGGTGACGATGCTGGTCAACGCGACACTGGCACTGCCCTTTGCCTTGCGCAGTATTGCGCCAGCGGCAGAGCAGATCAGCCGCGACTATGGGCGTTTGGCCGCCTCACTTGATATGCGCGGCTGGGGCTGGCTGCGGCTGGTGGTGCTGCCACGGATGCGCCGCCCGCTCGGTTTTGCCGCGGGGCTGGCAGCGGCGCTGTCGATGGGTGATCTTGGCGTGGTTGCGCTCTTTGCGGGAGAGGCCGAAGAAACGCTGCCGCTGGCCATGTACCGCCTGATGGGTGCCTACCGGATGGAGGCCGCGGCGAGTGCTGGTCTGCTTCTTCTGGCGATCAGCCTTGCGCTGTTCTGGATCTGCGACCGGGGAGGGCGCGCCAATGCTGACCTTTGACAAACTGGTGCTGGCGCTAGGCAGTTTTCGTCTGACAGCGGATGAAAGCCTTGCCCGTGGCAAGGTCACGGTGGTCATGGGGCCGTCAGGCGCCGGAAAATCAACACTGCTATCGGCTGTGGCGGGGTTTCTGCGACCGGCGGCGGGCCGCGTGCTGTGGGATGGGCAGGACATCACCGGGTTGGCCCCCGGCAAACGCCCTGCGGCGATGCTGTTTCAGGACAACAACCTCTTTCCGCATCTCAGTGCGGCGCAGAACGTCGGGCTGGGGCTGCGCCCTGATCTGCGGCTATCAACCGATCAAAGGGTGACGGTCGATAACGCATTGGGTGCCGTGGGGCTGGAGGGTTTCACAGATCGCAAGCCCGGTGCACTCTCAGGCGGGCAGCAAAGCCGGGTGGCCCTCGCCCGTGTGCTGGTGGCGGATCGCCCGCTGGTGTTGCTGGACGAACCCTTTGCCGCCCTTGGACCTGCACTGAAGCAGGACATGCTGGATCTGGTTGCCAACACGCTGATCGGGGCGGGCAAGACGGTTGTGATGATTACCCATGATCCCGATGACGCGCGGCGCATCGCCGATCAGATTGCGGTGGTCGCAGATGGTGCGCTGCACCCACCTGCGCCGACAGCTGATGTTCTTGATGATCCGCCGCCTGCTTTGGCGGATTATCTGGGGTAAGGTGGATCTTGACCCACCTGACAAAGCAAAAGGCCC